>JAIQFR010000008.1 GCA_020073205.1 Terriglobia bacterium | reverse complement strand
GCGGTTCTGGGCCTCGGGTACATCATCGGCGTGAACTACGCGTCCATCATCTGCGCGGGGTCGTTCCTCTCGTACTTCGTGTTCATACCGCTGCTCGCCCGGCTCGGCCCCCTCGTCCCGGGCGGCGTGCTCTTCGCCGGCACGCCGCCGATCAGCGGGATGGATTACCAGGCGATCTTCTCCAACTACGTCCGGTACATCGGGATCGGCGGGATCTTCTCCGCGGGGATCCTCTCCATCGTCAAGATGTCGCCGGTGATCGGGCAGGCGATCGGCAAGGTGTTCACCGAGATGTCCCGCTTGCGGCAGGCAGGAAGCGGCGGCGCGGCGGCGCCGCGCACCGAGCAGGACATCCCGATGGGCCGCGTGGTCGCCGCCACGATCCTGCTCGCCACGGTCATGGGCCTCTACTTTCGGTTCATCGTCCTGGCCGGCACCGAGTCGGCGACCTCGACGGCGCTGGCGGCGCTCCTGATCACCCTAGTGATCTCGTTTCTGTTCGCTCCGGTGTCCGCTTGGGCGGTGGCGCTGATCAGCACGACCCCGATCTCCGGGATGACGCTCACGACGCTGATCATCTCCGCCGTGCTCCTCCCGCGCCTCGGTCTCCGCGGGCCGCAAGGAGCGCTCAGCGTTCTCCTCATCGGCGGCGTCGTCTGCACGGCGCTGTCCATGACCGGGTCGATGGTCACGCTGCTGAAGGTCGGGTACTGGATCGGCGGAACGCCGCGCCGGATCCAATGGGCGCTCATCGGGGGGTCCGTTCTGGCCTCGGCGACCGTGACCGGGGTCATCATGCTGTTCGCCCACACGTACGGCTACGTGGTCGACTCCGCGCACGCCTCGCCGGTCGCGGCACCTCAGGCCAACGCCATGGCGGCGGTCATCCAGTCGGTGATGCAGTCGGGGCAGGCGCCCTGGTTCCTCTACGGCCTCGGCGCGGTGATCGCGGTCGTCGTGATGATGATCGGCGTCTCCCCCCTGGCGTTCGCCCTCGGGATGTACCTCCCGCTCGAGCTGAACACGCCGATCCTGGCGGGCGCGCTGTTCGGCTGGCTCGTCAAGCGGCGATCGGGCGACCCCAAGCTCGATCGCGCCCGGGGAAACCGTGGCACGCTGATCGCGTCGGGCTTCATCGCCGGCGGGGCGATCGCGGGGGTCTTCGACGCGCTGGCGAAGTGGCTCGATCTCGCCTGGATCCGAGACCTCGCGCGGTCCCTCGACTACGGCGAGACCGGGAAGAACTGGGTCGGGCTCGTCGCGTTCCTTTTCCTCGGCGCATTCTTGCTGTGGGACGCCCGGCGGGCGAAGGCCGAGGAGGGAGCGGGTCCCGAGATCACCATGTGACCCGTCGACGGTGCCTTCGGCCGCCGTTCGGAGCCGGTCCAACAAGGAGACGCACCATGAGACCCTCCGTCGCCGCCCTCGGGATCCTCCTCGCCATTCCACGTATCGCCTCCTCCGCGTCCGCGGAGCTGTCGGAGCCGAGCACGGCATGCGTCATCTGCCACCAAGAAAAGATGCCGGGACTGACCGGCGAGTGGCGCTCCTCCAAGCACTTCGGCGCGGACGTCGGCTGCCACGAGTGCCATGCCGCCGACCCGAAGGACCCCGACGCGATCGAGCACAACGGGTTCACCATTGCGGTGATCGTGTCGCCGAAGGACTGCTCGCGCTGCCACCGGCAGGAGTTCGAGCAGTTCGAGCGGTCGCACCACGCCGATGCAGGGGCGATCCTCGGGTCGCTGGACAACACCCTCGGGGAGGTGGTCGAGGGGCCCGCCGCCGCGGTCACCGGGTGCAAGCAGTGCCACGGCGGCTCGGTCAAGATCCTCGAGGGCGGAGAGCTCGATCCCGACACCTGGCCCAACAGCGGCATCGGGCGGATCAACCCCGACGGGAGCAAGGGGTCGTGTGCGGCCTGCCACTCCCGGCATGCGTTCTCGGCCCGGCTCGCCCGAATGCCGGACAACTGCGGCAAGTGCCATCTCGGCCCGGACCATCCGCAGAAGGAGATCTACCAGGAGTCCAAGCACGGGATCGCCTTCCTGGCTCATCAGGCCCGGATGAACCTGGACAACTCCGCGTGGATCCTGGGACTCGACTACACCGCCGCCCCCACCTGCGCCACGTGCCACATGAGCGCCACCGGCGACCTTCCCCGGGTCCATGACGTCGGCGACCGGATCTCCTGGACGCTCCGCCCACCGGTGTCGGAGCGTGTGGACGCCGCGGCGAAGAAGAAGGGGCTCGAGGTCAAGAGCTGGGAGTCGCGGCGCGCCGACATGCGGAAGGTGTGTACGAACTGCCACACCTCCTCGTACGTGGACGCGCACTACGTCCAGTACGACAGGATCGTCGGGCTCTACAACGACAAGTTCGCGCTACCGGCCACCCAGATCTACAACGCGCTCCGGGACGGCGGGCTCGTCACGAAGGACCCGGTGTTCGACGACGAGGTCGAGTGGACCTACTACCTGCTCTGGCACCACGAGGGTCGGCGGGCGCGGATGGGCGCCGCGATGTTCGCCCCCGACTACGCCCAGTGGCACGGCTTCTTCGAGGTCGCCGAGAGGTTCTACACCGATTTCCTCCCGCAGGTGGACGCGATCCTGAAGAAGGCCGGCGCTGAGGGCGGCGCAAGGGCCGCCGCCGCGGTCGAGGTCGCCAAGCGGGTCGAAGGCGTGAAGGGCTCCGGCGACCACCGGTGGTTCATCGGAAAGATGGACCCCGCCGAGAAGACGCGGCGCCAGAAGGAGGCCGACGACTTCCGCCAGCGCTACGCGCGCTGACGCGGCACCGCTCAGGGGAGGATCGTCAGGCGGACCTCGGCGCACGGGGCGGTCTCAGGGACGTGGGCCTCCGGATCGGCCTCGGCGACGCCGAAGTCGCGAAGCGCGGCCGCCAGCTCGGGCCAGCGATCTCGTGGCACCTCGATACGCCACGCCATCGGCTCCTCCCCGACCCTCTCCCCGCTTCCCCCGAGCCGGGCCGCGAGCCGCTCCAGCTCCTCCGTCGCGGCCGTCCGATCGGCGCTCCTCAATCGCCACCCGGTCGGGGGGGAGGCGATCCACACGCTCGCGCACCGGGCCGGCCCCGAGTTCACGACGTTCCGGACCTCGACCCCCGCCGGGGAGACCGGCTGCGGCGACGGGGAGCGCCGCGCGGTCTCGGGCGCTGCCGCGGTGGCCGTGGAGCGGTCGGCCGCGTGCTCGCTCAAGGCTCCTCCCACCACGCCGCCGAGCACGCCGCCGACCACGCCACCCGTCGCTTCCGGCTCCGTCCCCTCGTCGCGAGAAGAGGGAACCGGCTCGAATTTCGATTCCGGCCCCTTCGTCGCGGTCCCCGACGGCGCGCGCGGAGACAGGACCTTGAGCGTTGCCGCGCGCCTCGGAGGACGTCGCGGCGGCGCGGGGGTGAGGCCCTTGTCGCCTGCCGATTCGGTAGCGGCCGGCGCAGCTGGGCGGCCCGCGGCGCCTTGGTCCCTCTCGAGACGATCCCCCGCCGGAGCCTCGACCGGCAACCCCGGGATCCCGGGCTCCCGCCGCTCCAGGTGCCACACGCCGATCAGGATGCCGCACGCGGCGACGGTCGCCGCGACCGACAGCGGGACCGGCCCGCGCCACCAAGGTCGCGCGGGCCTGAGAGCCACCTCCATCCTCCCCGACCGGAGCCGCCAGCCGATGCGGTCCACGAGCCCCGCCGGCACGGGCGGCGTTTCCTCGCCGGCCGCCGCGCGGGCGACCGTCCGCAGCCCCTCGAGAACCGCTCGGCACCTGGCGCACTCGCCGAGGTGGGCCTCGACCTCGGCCCGCTCCGAGGAATCGAGCTCGCCGTCGAGCAGCGCGGAGAGCCGCTCGTGCGGATGGCGCGGATCGAGAGGGCTCATGGCGCCGCGGCCTCCATGCATTCCTTCAGCGCGAACCGCGCCCGAGCGAGACGAGATCGGACCGTTCCGAGGGCGACGTCGAGGACCCTGGCGATCTCCTCGTACGCGAGGGACTCCCCGTCCCGGAGCGCCACGACCGCGCGCCACGCCGCGGGGAGGCGTGACACGCAGTCCGCCAGCCTCCGAAGCAGTTCGCGCGCCTCGAGCGCCTGGAGCGGCGAGGGACCGCCGTCGGCGAGGCGCGCCAGCAGCGGCTCCCCGTCCGGATCGCTCGCAGCAGGGGCGTCGATCGGCCGGGAGGCGCGCCTCAGCCTCTCGCCCGAGCGGCCGACATGGTTGAGCGCTCTCGTCACCGCGATCCGGTGGAGCCAGGTCGTGAAGGCGCACTCCCCGCGATAACCAGCGAGCCCCTGCCAGGCCGCGAGGAAGACCTCCTGCACCACGTCCTCGGCGTCGGCGTCGTGCCGGACGATCCGCCAGACCACGCGCCACACGTGCCGGACGTGCTCCGAGACGAGCCGCTCGAACGCTCCCCTGTCCCCGCGTCGGGCGCGATCCACAAGGTCGCGCTCGGCGTCACCCAAGGCCGACGTCGTCCGTGGCTCCATCGTCACGAGCATGCCACGGTCTGTCGAGGATGTCTCCATACCCCGGGTTGGACCGCAGGCGGCGGCGGGAGTTCCCGGCGCCGGATCCGCCCCTCGGCCCCCGGGGGTTCTGCTACGATCCTCCGGTGCCGTCCCACTTGCGGTCCGAGCTGCGCGACGCGGGCTTCCGCGGCGAGATCCTGAGCGAGGAGCCGCTCTCCGCATACACGACATGGCGGATCGGCGGGCCCGCAGAGGTCCTCGCGACGCCGGTCGACCGCGACGACTTGGCGCTGCTGCTCTGCTGGGCCGAGTCCGTGGGGGCTCGCTGGCGGGTGCTGGGGAACGGCTCCAACCTCCTCGTTCGCGACGAGGGAGTCCGGGGGGTCGTCATTCGTCTCCGCCGGGCGCTCGGAGAGATCCGAGCGGAAGGATCGCGGATCCACGCCGGGGCCGGGGCCGCGCTTCCCGCCGTCGCGAACCTGGCCGCGTCCCTGGGGCTCGCGGGGCTCGAGTTCGCCGCCGGCATCCCCGGAACGGTGGGGGGCGCCGTGATCATGAACGCCGGATGGCACGAGCACGAGATCGGGAACGTCGTCGAGGAGGTGGAGACCCTCGAACCCGGCGGCGCCGAGACGACCCTCCCCCGCGCGGCCTGCGCCTTCGGCTACCGAGCCACATCGCTCCGCGGGCGGGGAAGCATCGTCCTCGGCGCGACCCTGGCCCTCCGTCCCGACGATCCCACGGCCGTCCGGGCGCGGCTCGCCGCCTACGCCGCCGCTCGGCGCGTCAGCCAGCCCACCGATCTTCCCTCCTGCGGATCGGTCTTCCTCAAGCCCGAGGGGGACTTCGCGGGAAGACTCGTGGAGCGAGCCGGTCTCAAGGGGCTCCGCGTGGGCGATCTCGAAGTCTCGTCGAAGCACGCGAACTTCATCGTGAACCTCGGGCGAGGAACCTCCGCCGACGTTCTCGCCCTCGTGGAGCGGATCGAGGGCGAGGTGCTCCGGCGATTCGGCGTCCGCCTCGTCCGGGAATTCGAGATCTGGTAGCGCGTCGGCCGTCCGCGCCGAGATCGTTCGTCGGCGGTGTCCCTCGTGTTATGCTCTCCCCACGGGGCGGGGGGGGGGCGGCGTGCGGCTCGATGTGGAGGGGCTCTGCGCCAGGGCCGCCGAAGCGAGGCGGCTTCTTTCTCCATGCACGCTCTGCCCGCGGAATTGCAGGGTCCGCCGTCTGGCGGGAGAGGTCGGCCCGTGCCGCGTCGGCGCCGTCGCGCGCGTCGCGACGTTCGGTCCGCACCACGGCGAGGAGCCTCCGCTGAGCGGGAGCGCGGGCTCGGGCACGGTGTTCCTGTCGGGCTGCAACCTGCGCTGCCTGTTCTGCCAGAACCACGATATCAGCCGCGACGCCGCCGGCCTACCGGTGAGCCCCGAGGGGCTCGCCGCGATCGTCCTCGACCTCGAGGCCCGCGGATGCCACAACGTCAACTTCGTGAGCCCGACTCACGTGATGCCTCAGATCCTCGACGGGCTCGCCGAGGCACGCCGGAACGGATTCGACCTGCCGGTGGTCTGGAACTGTGGGGGGTTCGAGTCGGTGACGGTGCTCCGGCTCCTCGACGGCGTCGTGGACATCTACATGCCGGATTTCAAGTACGGCGACGAAATCGACGCGCGCCGCCTGTCCGGCGTCCGTTCCTACCCCGCACACGCCCGCGCCGCGCTCAGGGAGATGCACCGCCAGGTCGGCGACCTGGTCCTCGACGCGCGAGGCATCGCCACGCGCGGCCTCCTGGTTCGCCACCTGGTTCTCCCCGGTGGGCGTGCCGGTACCGCTGCGGTGATGCGGTTCCTGTCCGCCGGGATCTCCCGCGACACCTACGTGAACGTCATGGACCAATACCGCCCGGCGGGAGGCGACTGGTCGGCGATCGGTCTCGCCCGCGGGCCGAGCGCGGCGGAGATCCGCGACGCCGCGGCGTCGGCGCGCCGTGCCGGCCTCCACCGCGGGATCTTCCCCGTCATGGGCTGACGGCCAGGCGTCCCGGCGGCGGCTCGTCGTCGTCGGTCAGGCTCCGGATCCGCTCGACGAACGACACCTGCCCTCCCTCGTCCAGGTCGATCCGGTCGGCCTCATCCACCAGGAGTCCCTCGAACAGTGCCCGCTTCCCCTCGATCACCCGCCGAACGCGCTCCTCGATGGCTCCGCGCGTCACGAAGTGCAGCACCTGGACGCTCGCGCGCTGCCCCAGCCGGTGGACGCGGGAGATCCTCTGCTCGAGGACCGCCGGATTCCAGGGCACTTCGAGGTTCACGACGATCGACGCGGCGTCCTGGAGGTTCAGGCCGAGACCTCCGGCATCGGTGGAGAACAGGACGCGAAGATCGGGATCCGTCCGGAACGCCTCGAGGACGCGGGTCCGGGCGCCCGCGTCCAGGCCGCCGTGGAACATCTCCGCCCGCTCGCCCCGCCGCTCCAGGAGATCCCGGACCACGAAGTGGCCCAGACGCAGCATTCGCTCCCACTGGCTGAAGATCACGACCTTGGCGTCGGACTGGTCGAGAAGGTCTTCTAGAACCCGGACGAATTCCTCGAGCTTCGGCGACTGAATCGCCCTGACGTCGTCCCGCGTCGCGATGCGTGAGGCCGCGAGCCGACGGGCGGTTCGGTCCCACGCGTACTGGCCGAGCGCGTTGCACAGGATCCGCATGCTGGTCAGCGCCTGGAGGAGGACCCGCACTTCGCTGGGCTTGAGCGGCCGATTCTTGCCCACGAGCGCCGCGACGCGCGCCGCCTCCCGCCGGTACGGGCGCCACTGCTCCGGCGTCATCCCCGTCCAGAACGTGTGGTCGATGCGCGGAGGGAGCTGGTCGAGGACCTCCTTGCGCTCGCGGCGGACGAACAGCCCCGCGAGTCGTCGGCGCAGCAGGTCGAGCCCCTCGTAGGCCACCACCCGGCCGGTGGCGTCGGTCACCACGTGGAGGGGGATCAGCCTCCACCGTGGCCCGAGCGCGCGGGGGTGGAGGAACTCCACCAGGGAGTGCAGCTCGCCCAGCCGGTTCTCGAGCGGAGTCCCCGTGAGAATGAACGCATAGGGGCTGTCGAGACGCTTCACCGCCTTCGCAGTCTTGGTTTCCCAGTTCTTGATCCGCTGGGCCTCGTCCAGGATCACGAGGTCGGGGTGAGCCGAGCGGATCGCCTCGAGATCTCGGAGCACCAGCTCGTAGTTCAGGATCTGGAACCCGCGGTCCCAGCCGCGATAGGTCACGAGGCGCGAGGCGCGACTCCCGTCCACGACCGATGCGCGCTCCCCGCAGGCCCGCTCGATCTCCCCCTGCCACTGGTGCTTGAGCGACGCGGGACAGACGACGAGGGCTCGGGCGGCCCCCGCGGCCTTTCGGAGCAAGAGCGCCGCCGCGACGGCCTGGACGGTCTTGCCGAGGCCCATGTCGTCAGCGAGAAACGCCCTCCCGCGCCGCGCCAGGAACTCGACCCCGTCCTCCTGGTACGGGTGGAGACGAAAGCCGAGGGCCGGGATGGTGTCGGACCAGATCGCGCTGCCGCGGGTCGCGGTGGCGAGCCGCGCTCCCGTGGCCTCGCCGTCGCCCGCCTCCCGGATCCGCGCCTGGACGGCGGGATCGAGATCCAGGACGAGTCCGCGCCCCGCCGCCGCCGACCGCGCCGCCTCGACTGCCGCCCGGGCCCATTCCACCGGTTGGGTGCCGGGAGGCGGCTCGCGGAGCCATCCGTCCGATCCGAAATGCGTCGCGATATCGTCGGGGAGCGCGCCGGCGGGGACGTCCGCGCGAAGTTCCCTCAGCGGGTCGGGGGGCCCGAGCGGCCACTCCCTCGGCTGCCACCAGACGGAGAGCACCCGCGCCGGGAAGCGCTTGCGTTTTCGGGAGAACCAGCCGCGCGCGCGCTCCACGTGCTTGCAGATTCCGAGCTCGTTCTTGGCGAAATCGGGGCAGGTGCAAGAGGCCAGATCGCCTTTCGCGCCGCGGAGCACGACCGTGTACGGCGCCTCCGGCTCCCGTCCCGTCACGAGGAACCTCGGCGGTCCTCCCTTCCCCGAGATCCGGCGGACGCTCGCCCGCTCGCGGCGCGCGCGCTTCCGGCGCGCGGCGATCTCCTCGTGGCGCTCCAGGGCGATCCGCTCCTCCGCGATCGGCGCCCAGTCCGCCACCCCGGCCACGAGGGTCCCCGACGCGAGCGGCGCCGGCGTCACGATCCTGCCGCGGCCGCGCGCGATCCGGCCGCCTCGCTTCCCGCCACGTATCGTCTTCGACCGCGTGGCCAGTGCGAACCGCGGGAACCGGAGCGCCTCGACCGCGGCGACGGCGTGCTTGCAGACCGGGCCCCAGTCGAACGGACAGTTGCAGCGGCTCACGAGGAGGCCGCCGGTCGCGGCGACCTCGACGCGGTACGGCGTCGGGCCGGAGTCGCGCACGCGGGCCTCGAGGAACCTCCCGTCGGGCCCGAGGCGGAGGGATTGGACCTTTCCCATAAGCGCGGTCTCCCGACCGCTCCTCGCCACGCGCTCCCCCGCCCACCGCTCGAGATCCGCGGAGAGCAGCGCCGCATCGGCGCCCGCGGGCGGCAGCCGTCGGTTCCCGCGCTTCGGACTCCGTCGGGCCAAGCGTCTCCCCTCCCGACCCCGGCGCGGCCCGTCGTACGAAAGCCGGGGAACAAATTCCATAGTCTGTCCCCATTCCACCGCTTCGCGCAAACCCGCGAGCCCACCTCCGCCGATCCTCCGCCGTTTCCGCGGTATCCTGGGCGGGTGCGGTTGAGGCGAGGGTGTCCCGCCGCCCGGAGGAGCCCGCCATGGACGACGTGCGGATCGGCGAGGTCGTGGTAGGAGACGGGAGGCCGCTCACGCTGATCTCAGGCCCCTGCGTGCTGGAGGACGTGGACCTCGCGCTCCGCATCGCCGAGACGCTTCGGCGGGAGACCGAGCGCCGCGGCTTCCAGTACGTGTTCAAATCATCCTACGAGAAGGACAACCGCGGCAAACCCGAAGGCTACAGCGGGCCGGGCCTCGAGAAGGGGCTCGAGCAGCTATCCCGGATCCGCCGCGAGGTCGGTGTGCCGGTCCTCTCCGACGTTCACCGCGAGGCCGACGTGAGCGCCGCTGCGGAGGTGCTCGACGTCCTCCAGGTCCCGGCGTTTCTCTGCCAGCAGACGAGCCTCCTGGTCAAGGTGGGGGAAGCCGGCCGGCCGGTCAACGTGAAGAAGGGTCAATTCCTGGCCCCCGAGGACATGCGGAGCGCCGTCGAGAAGCTCCGCTTCACCGGGAACCGCCAGGTGCTGCTCACCGATCGCGGCACGAGCTTCGGCTACCACCGGCTCGTGTTCGACGTGCGCGGCGTGCAGATCATGAAGGAGCTCGGGTGTCCCGTGGTGGTGGACCCGACGCACATCGTGCGGATCTACGGGAGGCCCAGCAGCGACCCTGCCGGGGGCGAGCCCCAGTTCGCGCACGTGCTCGCCCGCGCCGGCGTGGCGGCAGGGGCGAACGCGCTGTTCATCGAGACGCACCCGGCGCCCTTCGAGGCGGCCTGCGACGCGGCGAGCATGCTCCGGTTGGGCGACCAGCTCCCGCAGCTCCTCGACCAGGTCCGTCCGCTCGCCGAGGCGGTCCGCGAGCGAGGGCTCGCCTGACCTCAGACCGCGGCGATCACCCGGTCGCGCCCCTCGGCCTTGGCCCGATAGAGCGCGGCGTCCGCGGCGCGCAGAAGCTCGTCCCCGGACGAGCCGTGCTGCGGGTGCACCGCCACCCCCAGCGAGAGCGTGAACGGATCCAGGAGCACGCCCCGGTGCCGGACGCGAAGGACCTTCACCGCCTCCCGCAGTCGCTCGGCCCGCGCGCGACCCGCGTCGAGCGAAGCTCCGGGCAGGATGAGCACGAATTCCTCACCGCCGTACCGGCACGCCACGTCTCCCTGGCGCAGTTGGGACGCCAGCCATCCGCCAAGCTCCCTGAGCAGCGCGTCACCGGCCTCGTGGCCGTAGCGGTCGTTGGTCGTCTTGAAATGGTCCACGTCGAGCATGACGAGCGACAGGTCCACTCCCCTCCTGGACGCCCGGTAGAGCTCACGCTGGAGCGTCTCCTCCATGTAGCGGCGGTTGAACAGACCGGTCAGGGGATCTCTCACCGACTGGTCGCGGAGAGTTTCCTGGAGGCGGAGATTCGCGATCGCGAGCGCCAGTCGCTCGGCGACGATCTCCGCGAGTCCGAGCGGGCTGTCGGGGCCGGATTCGCGGCCGAGGTCCGCGTCGTGATCGCCGCCGCAGAGCGTGAGGATTCCCAGCGTCTCCCCCTGCGCGGTCAGCGGGATGCAGATCATCGCGCCGCCGCAGCCGCGGGGGGGATGGGCACACGCGGGGGCCGAGCCCTCACTGCGGGAGACGTGGGTCCGTCCGCGCCTCAGCGCCCAGCATTCCTCCGGGGTGAACAGCGGGACGCCGCCCGCCGCTCCGGACGCGTTTCCCCAGGTCACCGCGGGCTCGAGGACGGTCCGGTCGGGGCTGAGCCGGGAGATGGCGCCACCGCCCGGGAAAAGCCGCTTCACGAGCCCTGGAGCGACCTCGAACGCCTCCCCGAGGGTCCGGCAGGAATGCAGCAGATCCCCCATCTCGCGCAGCAGCGCCTGCTCGAAGGAGCGCCTTTCGAGACGATCGGCCATCGTGTTGAAAGCTCCCGCGAGCCGCCCGACCTCGTCGTCGCGCTCGACGGGAACGCGGTGGCCAAGATCGCCGCGGGCAAGCCCCTGCGCGGCACGGCCGATGGCCTCCACCGAGCGCGCGATCCCGACCGAGGAGGTCAGCATTCCCCAGAGGGCGAGCGCCAGCGCCACCACCGGCCCGACCAACGCGACGGTTCGACCGACCCTTATCCCGCTCGAGGCGCCGCGAACCAGCGTCTCGATCGACGCCCGCTCGACGCGTTGGAATTCCGACGCGACCGACAGCAGCTCGCTCGTGATTGGGGCTCCCTCGCGGGTCGCGACCCTCTGCCGCAGCTGCGCGTCCGCGATCCGGTTGGCGTCCGCCTCGTCCCTCAGGACCGCCTCGGCCTCCTCGAGAAGCCCCGGTGCGCTCCTTCCGGCGTCCACGCCCTGCCGGTACTCGTCCAGGAACTCCAGGGCCTGCCTCCATTTCGCGCGATCCCCCGGATCGACCTCTTCGGCGGCGGCGGCCGTCACGCTCCGGCGGATCTCGTCGATCTTCCGCCGCGCCGTGCTCGGGCTGGGGGGGCTTCCCCTGCCGTGGCCCGGGAGCCCGCGCAACAGGTCGAGCACGCCGGCGTAGGCTTCCTGGGAGGCGTCGCTGAGCCGCGGGGGGTTCGATCGCCGCGCGTCGATCTCGGGGCTCGCGATCTCGGAGCGCCACTTCTCGAAGAGCGCTTCCATGGTCCGCACCCGGCGGTGCTGCTCCGGGCTGTCCTGGACGAGCTGCTCGAGCCGCGCGGCCGCGGGACCGAACGCGCCCATACCGCGGCGATATTCGTCGAGGAACGACCGCTCGCCGGTCAGGAGGTATCCGCGCTTTCCCGACTCGGCGTCCATCACCGCTTGGACCAGAGCCGTCGTTTCCGTCAGCACCTGGTCGGTCCGCGCCACGGAGCGCGTCGCGGTGACGCTGGTGACGAGAGAATCGTAGAGGACCCCCCACGTCACCACCACGACGGCGAGTGGCGCCGCGAATCCGATGAGGATCCTCCGCCGCAAGCTCAGGGGTCGCATGTCGGTCCCTCGGTTCCGCGTGACAGGGTATCCGATTCTCCGTCGGTTTCCTCCCGGTGAACGACCGCCCCTGAAGCCGGGAAGGCGTACGCGACCCGGGCGCGCACCTCGGCCGCCCGGAGCCACGCGACGCCGAGCCACCCCGCTTGCGCGAGCACCGCGGAGCACCACCCCCCCTGGCCCGCGACCCGGCCGGCCGCGAGGCCGAGCAGCGCCGACGACGCCTGGAGCGCGAGGAAGAGCGCGCCGATCCCGTGCGTCGCGGGGAGATGCCGCCAGCAGAAGGAGACCGCGAGGGCGAATCCCGGCAGAAGCCGTCCGCCGGTCCCCGCTCCCGGACGCGCGAAGGCGAAGCCGAGGACGGTGCGGGCGTGAAGCACGGCGAAGGCCGCCACGACGACGACGAGACCGATCCCGGTCCAGTACGCGGCGGGGCCGGACGGCTCCCGGAACGCCGCGGAGATCCCCGCGATCGCACCCCACGCAACGGCTCCGGTCGCGGCGGCGTAGACCGCTGCGAGGATCGCGAAGCCGAGGAACTCGGGGAAACGCCTCGCTCCCTCGGTCCAGAACGCCGTCCACGGCCACGCGGGCGTCCCGGACGCCAGGCCGTAGGTGCCTCCCGCGAGGACGAGCGCGAGCGGGACGAACGCGAGCGCCAGCGGCCCCACCCCCCCGAGACCGGCCGGCCAGAGCGTCGCCCCCGAGCGGCTCATCTCCTCGAGGACCTCGAGGCCGCCGCCTGCGGTCATCCGGTCGGCCCCCGGCTGGCCGTCGAGCGCGCCGTGGAGCGCCGCCGCGAAAGGGGCCGCCGCGAGCCAGGCGAAGGCGAGCGCTGCGACGTAGAGGTAGACCGCGGCTGCGAGTCGAGCGCTGCCGCCCCTCAGGCCTTCGCGCAGCGCTCTCAGGACGGGGGCCATCATCGCCTCAGAACGCCGCGAGGAGCAGGGAGAAGAGCGCTTGGAGGGTCCAGCGAAGACGCGCAACGAGCCGCGCCGCGGGGGCCGGGTCCCTCTCCTCCCGCCATCCGTTGTTGAGCCGGTACCGCTCGAGGACGACTTGCCTCTCGGGGTCCACCTCGACGCTCGTGACGTTGAGGCCGGGGAATCGGAAGACCTTCGGGGTTCCGTCGCCGTCCCAGGCTTCGTCCCGGGAGGACCCGTCGGCGAACGAGACTCTCACCTTCACCGGGAGCGCCAGGGCGCCGGCCCGCCCGATCCAGACCTCGGAGTCCCGGGCGACGCGCTTCGTCTCCCGCCCGGCCGCCTCCGCGAGGGCGGGTGGCGCCTTCCTGAGGTCGTAGCCCCGAAGCGGATCCTCCTCCCGGTTGCTCACACCGAGCACCTCGAAGTCCACGGTGTCCGTGCCCTCGAGCAGCTCTCTCACGAGAGCCTCGGCGCGAGGGCCCAGGACGTCACCGGTCACGACGAGGAACTCCTCGCTCGTCGGGTGACGGAACCGCGCTCGCTCGAAGAACGTGCGGAGAAGCCGGTCCGTGGCCGCGGTCCCGTGCAGGCTCTCCAGCGTTCTCAAGATGAGTGCCGGTTTGTCGTAGCTCATCGCGCCGTACGCGTCAGAGCTCGGGTACTCCCAGGACCGTCTCAGGACCGGCGCCGCGTCCGCGGAGCCCAGATAGCCGGCGCGCAGCACCTCGAGGTCCCCGGCGGAGAAGCCGAAGAGCCCGCCCAGGAACGAACGACCGGCGCCGAGCCACCCGTCGAGGATGCGCATCTCGCAGTAGCTCGCGAGGCCTTCGTCGAGCCACGCCTCCTCGAACTCGTTGTTCGCGCTCATCCCGTACCAGTACTGGTGGGCAACCTCGTGGGCGATGGCGACCTCGGGAAGACGCAGGCTCCGGGGGATGAGCGGGCTCGCGATCCCGGTGACCAGCGTCGGATACTCCATCCCACCCGCTCCCCAGCCACCGACCGGAGGATCCACCAGCGTCAGCACCGGGTACGGATAAGGGCCGAGCGTCCTCGCGAGGAAGGCGAGCGAGCGCTTCGCGGCCTCGAGGTAACGGGGAATCGATTCGGCGTTCTCGGGTTGCATCAGGACCCGGAGGCGCACCCCCTCCCAGCGGTCGTTCCGCTCGACGAAGATCGGCGACGCGGTCCACGCGAAATCGTGAACGTCCTCGGCGTGGCAGAGGACGGTCTTCCGGCCGGCGGGCGCGTGATGCTCCGACACGACGACGCCGGTGGCGCCGACGATCTCGTCTTCGGGAACATCGATCGCAACGTCGTACGTCCCGAAGTCCGAGAAGAACTCCGAAGCGAAGTGGAACGGGTGGCAGTTCCACCCTTTCCCCTCCTGCCAGACCCCCAGCTTGGGGAACCACTGCCCGGCCATGTGGAAGCGGCCCGCCCAACCCGTGCGCGCGAAGACCTTCGGGAGCTTGACCTCGAACGCGGCCCGGACCTCGATCTCGACGCCGGGCGGGACCGGTCGTGGGAGACGCGCGCGCATCACCGTTC
The DNA here is from genome assembly GCA_020073205.1 of Terriglobia bacterium. Classification (NCBI taxonomy): domain Bacteria; kingdom Pseudomonadati; phylum Acidobacteriota; class Terriglobia; species Terriglobia bacterium. The sequence goes on along the minus strand of JAIQFR010000008.1, from coordinate 60,868 downwards.
GGTCGGGCCCCGGGAACTCCTGCTGCAGCGGGACTTCCCGTCCCGCCTCCGCCAGCCGAAGCGACGAGACGACGATGTTCCCCCAGTGCGAATCGTCGAACCGGAACTGCCGGTGGCGGCCCTGAGACTCCCTCATGAAGATCGTCTCCGTGTTCGCGAAGCCGTTCATGTAGAGATGGAACATGAGGTCGGGGGCGGGGTCGCGCGTCGCGTTCCTCCAGCGAATCGTCTCGGTCCCGCTCAGCACGTGCCGTTCCGGATCGAGGCGGACCTCGATCCCGTAGCTCGCGTTCCGCGGGGAGAGCGGCTCGGGGAGCGGGACCGGAGCTCCGTCGGCCCTCGCGGCGAACGCCACCGCCAGCAGGATCGACGGCGTGAGGAACCGCGACACGGCGGCCGGCGGCGTCGGCCGGTGACGCGAGTGATCCGAGGCGTCCACGCGGACGGCCTAGCCGTTGTAAACGGAGCCGCAGGTCGCGACCTCGCGGCTCGCGGGAGCGAGGTGCCTTTCCATCGCGGCGCGCGCGAACGCGACGTGCTCCTCGAGGCGAAAGGCGGCGAAGGTCGCGGGCGCGAAGATCACCATCCACAGGGAGCGCGTGTCCCCGGTGACCGACGTGCGTAGCGAGTCCGAGGAAGGGTTGCCGAACGGACCGTCCTCGTCCGCGAGCGCCGGCCGCCCCTCGAGGTGGACGTCGTCCTTCCGGATCCCCTGGAACGACTCCCCCGGGAGCCCGCGCCGGAGCCGGACCGCGCCGCGGAGCCGCGCGGCATCGTAAAGACCGATCGGGAGGAGGAAGCGGAGCGAGCATAGATTGCAGACGTCCACCGCGTTCAGGATCCGTGGCAGGGGCTTTCCGAGCAGGACGCGCCGCAGGAGGGCTTCGGACGAGGGGCGGGTGCGGGTCGGGTCGATCCCGAAGGCCCGGTACAGCTCGCGCGCGGGAGCGAGCCCGTCGATCTCCGACGGGGCCCGGCCGGCATGCCGCGCTGCGAGCTCCGCGCAGAGCGCCTCCGTCTCGGCGACGAGCGCCCGAGCTCCGGGTCCGGCCGCCACCGGCTCCCCCCGCACGAGGCCGAGACGCACGAGGGGCGTGATCGAGGGATCGACCGTGAGGGGGACCGGTGCGGGCTGTTTCCCGTCGCTCATGCGGTCCTCGCGCGCCGGAAGGCCGGCGCCCAGTATAGTAGAGGGTCGCCCGGGACTCCGCCCCGCGTCGCGGGACGGGTTCCGGGTGCCGGAGGCGCGTCGCCGATGTCCAAGTCCGGAGCGTCGGGGCAAGAGAGGGACGGATCGGACCTGACGCCCTTTCCGGCCGCGGAGATCGAGGCCCTCGCGCGCGAGGCCGGCTCTCTGGCCCGCACGGATCCGAAACGGCTGGCGGAGCGGCTCGCGTCGGTCCCGCTCCGGGATCAGGCGGAGCTGGCGCTCCGGCTTCCGCCCCGAGAGCGCCTCGAGGTCCTGCTCCACGCCCGGGCCCCGATGAGGCTGGTCCGAGCGCTTCCCGACTTCGAGGCTTACCTGACCGTGCGTGAGGTCGGTCCGTCGGACGCGCTGCCGCTCCTCGCGCTCGCCTCAGCTTCGCAAATCGTGCACCTCATGGACCTCGAAGCGTGGCGAGGCGACCGATTCGACGCGGCCCGCGCGGGCGCGTGGGTCGCGCTCCTCCTCGAGGCCGGCGAGGCGACCGTCCGCCGACTCCTGAGGAACTACGACGACGAGGCCCTGGTGCTTCTCCTCGCGCAGTGGGCGGGGATCGAGGCGATCGAGCCCGAGGACGGTTACGACCACCAGGGCGCCGGCGAGACCGAGGCGGGCACCGAGGGCGGGTTCGTCTCCCCCGACGGCCACTACCGCTTCCGGCCCGTGATCCCGGAGCACGCGGCGGCGGTGAGACGCACGGCCGAGATCCTGTTCCACGACCAGCAGGACCGCTACTTCCGAGCCGTGTGGGCGACCTGCTCGGAGGTGATCGCGGAGGTCGAGGAAGAGGCGCGGCGTTGGCGGCAGAGCCGGATGGAGGAGCACGGCTTCCCCCCGCTCGACGAAGCCCTCGACGTCTACGCGCCGCCGCGGGGGATCGAGTTCCACGCGGAGGAGGCGTTGCCGGAAGATGCCGAGGTCCCCGTCGCGCCGCGAACGGGGCTTCGCGTGATCGGTCCGCGGGGCGTCGTGGCGTCGGCGGTGGACCTGCTGGCCCCCGCCACCCGCGAGGGGGTCCTCTTGCAGCTGACCTCCCTGTCGAATCACCTGCTGGTGGCCGACGGCGGCGACGCCGGCGATCCCGACGCACACCGCGCGGCCATCGAGAAGGGGGCTTCGTTCGTCGGGATCGCCCTCGCGGCCCGAGGCGTGCGGGAGCCGACGGCCGCGGGCACGCTGATCGCGCGGGTGCCCATCAAGGATCTGTTCCGGGAGGGGCACGAGCGCGCCGCCGTGCTCCGGAGAAAGGCGCTCGGACTGGTCCGAGAAGGCTGGGCGTCGGTCGATCCCCACGCGCTCGACCTTCTCGACGCCCCGATCCTCCCGCGGGTCCGCGCGCTCCTCGGACCTCACGCGCTCTACTTCGACCTCGCCCCGGGTGCGGGCGGGAACGTGCGGGAGTTCCGCACCTTGGAGGAGATCGAGGAGACCCGGGTCGCGCTGGAGGTGGCGGAGATCCTCGGCCGGGTCTTCGTCGATCGCCTGGGTCTGTCCGTCTCCGCCTGGCTCCAAGCGCGAGCCGGGCCCGACGCCCGGGGAGCGCGGTTCAGCACGATGCTCCTGACGGCTCTCGCCTGGCACGCCGTCCGCGGGGAGCCCAGGGTCGAGGCGCTCCCCGAGGCGGTCGCCATGGAGTTCCTCGGCCGGGTGGCTTCGCGGCGCCAGGCGCCTCCCGAGGCGCCGCGGGAGGCGCTGGACGCGCTCCTCGCGCGCCTCGGGGCGGAGGCGGGACTCCAACCGAGGGAAGGCGCCGCGCTTCGCGCCTTCGGCCTCGCCTGCCTCGACCGGCTGGCCGACGAGTGCGGGAATCTCCCCGCGTCGGTCCCCCCGGACCCGAGATTCGTGTCGTGCCTGTTCCTCGAGAGGTGAAAATGTCCGACGAACGTCCGCTGAGATCGGCCTATGAGTTGGCGATGGATCGGCTGCGCCAGAAGGACCGCGACGAGGGGATCGAGGAGTCGGAGCCTCTCGACGAGGCCCAGAAGGAGCGAATCTCCGAGCTGAGACGCGAGGCGAAGGCGAAGCTCGCCGAGATGGAGATCCTCCACCGCAAGGACCTCGCGGAAGTCGCCTCCGATCCCGAGAAGCTCCGCGAGCGGGAGGAGAAGTATCGGATCGACCGGGCGAGGGTCGAATCGCGACTCGAGAACGCGCTGGCCAAGGCTCGCCGCCGCGGGTAGCCGCCGTCGCCGGGGCGCCGCACGATCGCGTCAGGCCGGGCTCCGCTCCTCCCAGACGCGGCAGAGGTTGACGATCACCTCTACGGCCTTGTGCATGTCCTGCGCCGAGATCCACTCCAGGCGCGAGTGGAAGTTGTGCTCGCCCGCGAACAGGTTCGGCGTGGGCAGGCCCATGAAGCACAGACGCGAGCCGTCCGTGCCGCCGCGGATCGGATGCGTCTTCGGCACGAGCCCCGCACGCCGAATCGCCTCGTTGGCATGCTCGACGGTCTCCGGGTGGCGGTCGAGCACTTCCTTCATGTTGCGGTAGGACTCCTCGATCTTGAACTCCACGGAGGCGTTCGGGACGTCGCGGACCGTCTCGCGCGCGAGCCGCTCGAGGAGGTCCTCCTTCCCCTTGAGCCCGGCGGTGACGAAGTCACGGATGAGGAACTTCACGGAGGTGCGGTCGACGCCCCCCTGCATCACGTAGGGATGGACGTACCCCTCGTACCCCTCGGTCGTCTCCGGCGACAGCCCGTCCTTGGGCAGCCGTCCGATGAAGTCGGCCGCGATCTTGATGGCGTTGACCAGCTTCCCCTTCCCGAGGCCCGGGTGCGTGTTGAACCCCTGGAACGTGACGGTCATCGAGTCGGCGGAGAATGTCTCCATCTCGATCTCGCCGAGGGTCTCCCCGTCGATCGTGTAGGCGAATTGCGCTCCGAACCTCGCCACGTCGAAGAACTTGGTCCCGTTGCCGACCTCTTCGTCCGGGGTGAATCCGATCCGGATCCTCCCGTGGGGGATCTCGGGATGGGCGATCAGGACTTCGGCGACGCCGACGATCTCGGCCACCCCCGCCTTGTTGTCGGCGCCGAGAAGCGTGGTGCCCGAGGCGGTGATGATGTCGTTGCCCATCTGATCCCGGAGAGCCGGATTCTCCGCGAGGCGGATCACCTGGGTCGGGTCGCCGGGGAGCGCCAGGTCGCGGCCGTCGTACCGAGGGTGGACGATGGGCTTGACCCCCGAGCCGCTGACCTCCGGCGATGTGTCCACGTGGGCGATGAAGCCGAGCACCGGCACCCCGGCCTTCTTCGTGGTGGCCGGGATCGTCGCGAACACGTAGCCGTGCTCGTCGATCGACGCGTCTAAGAGGCCGATCCCCTTGAGCTCGTCCACCAGCAGCCGGAGCAGGTCGAGCTGCTTGCTCGTGGAAGGGAACGCCTCCTGGTCCTCTTCGGAGCGCGTATCGAGGGTGACGTATCGGAGGAACCGTTCGACGCAACTGGACCGGATATCGCTCCTCGAGCTCACGGGCACCTCCCTGGCGCCGGGCGCCGACGACGGGGGCCGGATCGCGAAAGACCCAACGCTATAGGAGCCCGCCCCTCGGTGCAAGACCGAGGGCCGCTCCGCCTGTCCATTTCGCGCCGGACGGCATAGACTCTGCCCGATCGCGGGGGCGCGAGGGGTTCGTGGGGAAGTCCGATACCATGAGCGCTGACCTGAATCCTCGCGCGCGGCCCAGACGGCGCGTCCCGCGCATCGCCTTGCGCGTCGCGCTCCTCTACGCGGCGTGCGCGGCGGTCTGGATCCTCGCGTCGGACGCGATCCTCGGAGCGTTCGTCCACGAACCGGCCCTGGTCACGTTCCTGTCGATCGGCAAGGGCTGGCTCTTCGTTCTCGTCACCGGGATCCTCCTCTACGTCCTGGTTTCGCGCGGGGTGCGGCCGATCGCCGAGAGCGCCGAGGAGTACCGGGGGATGTTCGAGAGCCATCCCTCGATCTATCTCAAGGTGGACGGCGAAGGAACCATCCTCTCGATGAATCCGCTGGGGGCCGAGCAGCTCGGCTACGGTCCGGGCGAGCTCCTCGGCCGCTCGGTCCTGCATCTCTACGCCGATTCCGACCGTCGCGTCGCGATGGAGCAGATCGAGGCCCTGGCGCACGGCTCCACGGCCGTGGCGCGATGGGAGGCCCAGGCCGCGCGCAAGGACGGCACCCTGATCTGGATGAAGCTATCGGCGCGCGCCGTGCAGGGGGCGGGCGGGGGTCGGGCGATCCTGCTGGTCGGTGAGGACGTCACCGAGCACCGGCGCTCCGAAGCCGCGCTGGGCGCGGCCCACGAGAACCTGCGCGCGCTGTTCCAGGCCTCCCCGCTCGCGATCGTCGCGCTCGACCGCGGCGGCCGGGTGCTCTCCTGGAATCCGGCGGCCGAAGCGATCTTCGGCTGGTCCGAGCCGGAGGTCCTCGGGCGCCCGCTGCCGATCGTGCCCGACGACCGGCGCGAGGAGTTCGTCGCGAATCTGGATCGAACCCTCGATGGCGAGGTGCTCTCCCAGCTGGAATTCCGGCGCTTCAGGAAGGACGGGACGCTCGTGGACGTGAGCCTGTCCTCGGCGCCGCTTCGCGACGTCGCGGGCCGGACGATGGGAACCATCGCGGTCATCGACGACATCACCCGGAGGAAGGAGGCGGAGCGCGAGCTCGGCCGCCTGAACCGTGCGCTGCGCGTCCTCACGGCGTGCGGCCAGGCCGTGATGAGGGCCTCGACCGAGGACGAGCTCCTGCGCGGCGTCTGCAGGATCGCGGTGGAGGTCGGCGGCTACCGGTTCGCGTGGATCGGGTACGCGGAAAGCGACCCGGCGAAGACGGTCCGTCCGGTGGCTCACTCGGGTCACGAGGACGGGTACCTCGGGACGATGAGGATCACCTGGGCGGACGAGGAACGCGGGCGGGGACCGACGGGCACCTCGATCCGCGTCGGCGCGCCCTCCGTCGTCAGGAGCACCGAGGCGGACCCGTCCTATCGCCCGTGGCGGGCGGAGGCGGCCCGCCGCGGCTACGCGTCGTCCATCGGTCTCCCCCTGACGGTCGGAGGACAGCCGATCGGCGCGCTGTCGATCTACTCGCAGGAGCCGGACGCGTTCGACGAGGAAGAAGTCCGGCTCCTGTCGGAGCTGGCGGACGACGTGGCGTACGGGATCGTGGCGCTCAGGACGCGCGAGGAGAACCGGCGGAGCGCGCGCGCGCTCGAGCGGTCGAGCGAGCGGCTCCGGCACCTCCAGGAGATCGACCGGGCGATCCTCGTCGCCCGCTCCGTGGAGGAGGTGGCGCGGTTCGCCCTGGGCCGGATCCGCCAGCTGGTCCCCTGCGACCTCGCCGTGGTGACGGTCCGCGAGCGGGAGGCGGGCGGCGTTCGGGCGATCGCGGCGGACGGCGGACCCTGGGGGAAAGACGTGGCGGTCGCGTTGTCGCCGGACGAGATGATGGCGTCCCTCGAGGAGATCGGCCAAGAGCCGTACCTCCACCTCGGCGACATCGCCGCCGCGGCACCGCACTCCGCCTTCGCCGAGCGCGCGGCGGGCGACGGTCTTGGCGCCGCGCTCCTGGTCCCGCTCCGAGCCGAGGGGGATCTCATCGGCGGCTTCGCGCTCGGCTCCCGCCACCCCGTCCCGTTCGATCCCGAGCAGATCGAGATCGCCAGCGAGATCGGCGGCCAGCTCGCGATCGCGCTGCACCAGGATCGACTGCGCGAGGAGCTGAGGCGCCGGGCGGCCGAGCTCGAGCGGCGCGTCGAGGAGCGTACGGCCGAGCTGAGCGCCGCCAACGAGGATCTCCTGTCCTTCACGACCTCGGTGACGCACGACCTCAGGGCGCCGCTCCGAGCCATCGAAGGATTCGCGCGGGCCCTCGTCGAGGACCATGCCGCGCGCCTCGACGAGGAGGGCCGGCGCTGCGCCGATCGGATCATGGCCGCGGCCTTCCGCCTGGACCGGATCGTCCAGGATCTCCATCGCTACAGCCGCCTCAGGCGCGTCGAGATCCGGCTCAAGCCCGTCTCCCTCGAGTCGGTCGTGGCCGAGGTGATCGCAGCGCGCGACACCGCGATCTCGGCGGCCGGTGCTCGGGTGGCGGTGGATCCGCCGCTCCCGGACGTCTTCGCCCACCGGCCGACGCTGGTGCAGATCGTCGAGAACCTCATCGACAACGCGCTGAAGTTCGTGGCGCGGGGCGTCGTCCCGCGGGTGCGCATCCGTGCCGACGCGAAGGAGCGCTCGGTCCGACTCTGGGTCGAGGACAACGGCATCGGGATCGGCGAGAGTCATCGGGAGCGGATCTTCAAGGTGTTCGAGCGGCTCCACGGCGTCGAAACCTATCCCGGCTCCGGCATCGGGCTCGCCATCGTGCGGAAGGGAGCTGAGCGCATGGGAGGAAGCGCGGGCGTCGAGTCGCAGCCGGGCCACGGGAGCGCGTTCTGGGTGGAGCTCGAGGCGCACCACGGGGCCGACGACCCGCGGCACGCCGAGCCGTCGGGGGAGGATCCGGGGGGCACCGACCCATGAGCGAGCGGTTCCGCGTGCTCCTGATCGACGACAACCCGGACGACCGGTCGCTGGTCCTGCGCCAGCTCGAGCGCGAGTTCGCCGATCTCGAGGTGGAGCAGATCACCGAGGCCGAGGGGTTCGAGCGCGCCCTGGCGGCCGGCGGGTTCGGCCTCGTGATCACGGACTACCAGCTCATGTGGATCGACGGCCTCGAGATCCTCCGCGCCACGAAGGCCCGGTGGCCGGATTGCCCCGTGGTGATGTTCACCGGCACGGGGGGGGAGGAGATCGCCGTCGAGGCGATGAAGGCCGGGCTGGACGACTACGTCCTGAAATCGCCTCGCCATTTCGTACGCCTCCGGGTCGCCGCCCGCTCCGCGGTGGACCGAGCGCGGCAGCGCCGAGCCGTGAAGGAGGGGGAGGAGCGCTACTGGCGCCTCTTCGACGGTCTCCCGATCGGGCTGTACCTGAGCTCGCCGGACGGCCACGCGATCGACGCGAACCCCGCGCTCGCGGAGATGCTGGGATACCCCGACCGGGACAGCTTCCTGAACTGCAGGATGCCGGACCATTACGCCGATCCGGGCGACCGCGCGCGGTGGATCGGGCGGATGGAGCGCGACGGGGTCGTCCGGGACTTCGAGGCCCGGCTCAGGCGGCACGACGGCGCCACCATCTGGGTCCGGGACTCGGCCCGCGCCGAGCGCGGGCCCGACGGCGAGGTCCACTACTACGAGGGCAGCCTCGAGGACGTGACCGAGAGGAAGCGGGCCGAGGCTCAGCTCCACCTGCTGGAATCCGCGATTCGCAACGCCGGCGAGGGAATCGTCATTGTCGCCATCGACGGCGAGAGTCCGCGGGTCGTGTTCGTGAACCCGGCCTACTGCGAGATGACCGGATACGAGGCGAAGGAACTGCTCGATCGCCCCCCCGACGTCCTGGCGGGCCCGAAGACCGACCCCGCGGAGATCGCCCGACTCCGGGAGGCGCTCGCCGGCGGCCGGGCGACGGTCGGCGAGGCGGTCTGCTACCGGAAGGACGGGAGCGAGTTCGTGCTCGAATGGCACCTCGCGCCCCTCCGCGGCCAGGGAGGCCAGGTCACCCACCTCGTCTCGATCCAGCGCGACGTGACCGAGCGCGAGGCGGTGTCGGACCAGCTCCGGCAGGCGCAGAAGATGGAGGCGGTCGGACGACTCGCGGGCGGGATCGCCCACGACTTCAACAACATCCTGACCGTCATCGGCGGCTACGGCGAGATCCTCCGCGGAGCCCACCTCCCCGATCCCACCCTGAGACGCCACCTCGACACCATCGTCGCCGCGGCGGAGCACGCGGACGCTCTGACGCGGCGCCTCCTGGCGTTCAGCCGGAAGCAGCTGTTCGAGCCGAGAATCTCGAATCTCAACGCGATCGTCACCGATATGGAGCGCCTCCTGCACCGTCTCCTGGGGGAGGACATCCATCTCGCCATCGACCTCGACCCCCGGCTCGCCAACGTGCGGGTGGACGTCGGGCAGATCGAGCAGGTGGTGGTCAACCTCGCGGTGAACGCCCGGGACGCGATGTCCCGGGGCGGGACGCTGCGGATCGAGACCGCGAACGTCGCGATCGAAGAGGCCTCCGCGACCTCCCCGGCCGGCCTCGTTCCGGGCTCCTACGCCAGGATGACCATCACCGACACGGGGCACGGGATGGACGCGGAGACGCGCGGGCGGATCTTCGAGCCGTTCTTCACCACCAAGGAAAACGGTCGCGGCACGGGTCTCGGGCTCGCCACGGTGAAGAGGATCGTCCGCCAGAGCGCGGGTCTTATCGACGTCCGCAGCGAGCCGGGGCGCGGCGCCGCGTTCGAGATCCTCCTCCCGGCCGTCGCGGGGCCGGCGGAGCCGACGGGAGCGGCTCAGGTCGCTCGACCGCCCGGCGGTTCGGAAACGGTGCTGGTGGTGGAGGACGAGCCCGCGATCCGCACGCTCCTCACCGAGATCCTCGAGGAGGGGGGCTACCGGGTCATGACGGCAGGGCGCGGGCAGGACGCGATCGACCTCCTCGAGCGGAGCCCCGGGCCGGTTCACCTGCTGCTGACCGACGTCGTGATGCCCGGAATGAGCGGCCGCGACCTCGCGGACCACGTGCAGCCGGCCCGGCCGGGCCTGAAGGCCCTGTTCATCTCCGGGTACTCCCCCGAAGAGGTGTCGCGACGCGGCGTCGCCTCGTCGGGCTCGGCGTTCCTCCAGAAGCCGTTCTCCTCGGGATCGCTCCTCCGTAAGGTCCGGGAGGTGCTCGACGGCCCGTGACGCGGGTCTTCCCCGGCCCCTTGTCATCCGCGCGGGCGCTGCGCTACCATTCCGCGTCGCCGCGGGACCGTTCCCGACAGCGACCCTGGGAGGCCCCCGAGTCGTGCTCGCCCTGGGTGTGATCCCCGCGCGCTTCGCCTCCACCCGCTTTCCAGGCAAACCCCTCGCTCCCCTCGGCGGCCGGACGCTCCTCGAACGGGTGTGGCGGCGCGCGAGCGCCGCGCGGAGGATCGAGCGCCTCGTGGTCGCCACCGACGACGAGCGGATCGCGGAGGCCTCTCGGACCTTCGGCGCGGAAGCGATCCTGACTTCCGCCAGCCACGCCTCCGGCACCGACCGCGTGGCGGAAGCGGTCCTCGGGCTCGAGCGCTCCTTCGCGGTGATCGTGAACGTCCAGGGAGACGAGCCGTTCGTGACCGGCACGAGCCTCGACCTCCTGGTGGACGCCTTCGAGGGCGAGCGCCCGCCGGAGATGGCGACCCTCGCCGAGCCGCTCCTGAGCGCGGACGAGCTGTTCGACCCGAACGTGGTCAAGGTGGTGACCGCGATGGACGGCCGAGCCCTCTACTTCTCCCGGGCGCCGATTCCCTACCATCGCGGGAGAGGGGCGCGGCTCGCCGCCGATTTCCGCGGGCCGCTCGCGGCGCGACCCGGCGGCCTCGTCGGCTATCGCAAGCACCAGGGCATCTACGCCTACCGGCGCGAGACGCTGCTGGCCCTGACGCGGCTCCGGCCGTCGCCGCTCGAGAGGGACGAAGGTCTCGAGCAACTGCGAGCCCTCGAGGCCGGCGTCGCGATCCGAGTGCTGGATTCCGATTTTCGTTCCGTGGCGGTGGACACGCCCGAGGACCTCGTCCGGGCGGAGTCGCTGCTGGCGGGGGCCCACGAGAGATGATGAAGAGCAAGCGCGGAACCAAGTACATCTTCGTGACGGGCGGGGTCGTCTCGTCCTTGGGGAAGGGGCTGGCGGCGGCCTCGATCGGGCGGATCCTCGAGGGGCGCGGGTTCGACGTGACGCTGCAGAAGCTCGATCCGTACATCAACGTCGATCCGGGCACGATGAGCCCGTTCCAGCACGGGGAGGTCTTCGTCACCGACGACGGCACCGAGACGGATCTCGATCTCGGCCACTACGAGCGCTTCACGTCCATGGTCGCCAACCGCAACAACAACTACACCACCGGGAAGATCTACGCGAGGGTCATCGAGAAGGAGCGACGGGGCGACTATCTCGGAGCGACGGTGCAGGTGATCCCGCACATCACCGACGAGATCAAGGAATCCATCCTGACGGTCTCCGAGGGGCACGACATCCAGCTGGTGGAGATCGGCGGGACCGTGGGCGACATCGAGTCGCTCCCGTTCCTCGAGGCGATTCGACAGTTCCGGCTGGACGTGGGGCGAAACAACGCGATCTTCATTCACCTCACCCTGGTGCCGTGGATCGCCGCGTCGGGAGAGCTGAAGACGAAGCCGACCCAGCACTCGGTGCGCGAGCTCCGCGCCATCGGCATCCAGGCGGACCTCCTCCTCTGCCGGTGCGACCGGCCGGTCCCCGCCGAGCTCAAGCGGAAGATCGCGCTGTTCTGCAACGTGTCGGAGGACGCGGTGATCACCGCCCGGGACGTCGAGTCGATCTACGAGGTGCCGCTCACCCTCTCGGGCGAAGGGATCGACGAGATCATCATGAAGTTCCTCGACCTTCCCTACCGCCCGCGGAACCTGAAGGCGTGGGAGGACCTCGTGGACCGGATCCGGCACCCGGCGGACGAGGTCACCATCGGGATCGTGGGGAAATACGTCGCGTACGAGGATTCGTACAAGTCCTTGAACGAGGCGCTGATCCACGGCGGCGTGGCCTCGAACCTCAGGGTGCGGCTGCGGTGGATCGAGGCCGAGGACATGCTCGACGGGAAGCTCGAGTCGGAGCTCGCGCAGGTGGACGGGATCCTCGTGCCGGGTGGCTTCGGCATCCGCGGCGTCGCCGGGATGGTCGAGGCGATCCGTTACGCGCGGGAGCGGAGGATCCCGTTCCTCGGGATCTGCCTCGGCCTGCAGTGCGCGGTCATCGAGTGCGCGCGCAACCTGTGCGGCCTCGAGGGAGCGGACTCCACCGAATTCAACGAGGGAACGCCGCACCGGGTGATCTACAAGCTCCGCGATCTCCTCGGCGTCGAGGAGATGGGCGGTACCATGCGGCTGGGGTCGTACCCCGCGGACCTCGCCGAGGGCTCATTCGCCCGGGCGGCGTACGGCGCCCCGCGCATCGGCGAGCGGCACCGGCACCGCTACGAGGTCAACCAGGAGTATCTGCCGCGGCTCACGGCCGCGGGGCTTCGGGTGACCGGCCTCTCCCCGGACGGGAAGTTCGTCGAGATCGTCGAATACGACGACCACCCGTGGTTCCTGGCGTGCCAGTTCCACCCCGAGTACAAGTCCCGGCCGCTCGACGCCCATCCCCTGTTCCGGGAGTTCATCGCGGCCTCGTACCGCCACCGACGGGCCCGCCGCGGCGCGTCCGCGGCGGCGGCCGCCGTTTCCTCCGGCGAGGCAGGCCGCTGAGCGGGTCGCGTCCGCGGGGCGTCCGGACCGTCCGGAGCCTGGCGGCCGCCGTTCTCTCGGCTCTCCTGACGGCGTGCGGTCCACGCGGCGGACCGGGGCCGGTCCTCCGTCCGCCTACGTCCCCGGAGGCGGCGGCGACGGAGCTGTTCGCGCTGGCGCGAGCCCAGGGCCTCCCAGACCGCCGGATGTCGAACGTGCTGACGCCGGGAGCCGGGGGCTGGGAACGGCCGGCTCTCTCCGCCGCGCTTCGCGCCCTCGCGGTCGCGGAGTCTCCGCGCGCCGTCGCGGTCGAGCCCCTCTCCGTCGCCGAGCGGACCGCGGTGGATCTCGAGGCGCAGTTGGCGGGCGGCGGCACGCTCCGATGCTCGGTCCAGGCCGTTCGTGTCTCGGACGGAACTTGGCGGGTGGAGTGGTTCGAGACGCCGACCGGCGCTTGGCCGCCTCACAGGACCGGTCCGGGCGACGGGCTCACCTCCTCCTCCCCCCCGCGTTGATCGTGCGCACCTGGGCTATCATGCCGGGCCGTGGGGGTGCAGCCGTGGCGCGAGAGACCGCACGCCGGGTCCTGGAAGTCGAGGCCAAGGCCGTCGCCGATCTGGTCGGACGGCTTGACGAGAGTTTCGACGAGGCCGTGACCATGCTGGTCGCGTGCCGGGGACGGATCGTCGTCACCGGCATGGGCAAGTCGGGCATCATCGCCCAGAAGATCGCGGCGACCCTGGCGTCCACCGGCACTCCCGCCTATTTCATGCACCCCGCGGAAGCGATCCACGGCGACCTCGGAATGATCGTCGCCGGCGACCTGGTGCTCGCGCTGTCGAACTCCGGCGAGACCGAGGAGATCGTCCGGCTGCTGGAAGTCCTGAGGAGACTGGGCGCGTCCCTCGTGGCGTTGAGCGGCGACCCGCGGTCCACGCTCGCCCGCCACGCCGACGTCCACTTGGACGTGGGGGTCCATCGCGAGGCGGGAAGCCTCGAGATCGTCCCCACGGCTTCCACGACCGCCGCCCTGGCCATGGGAGACGCCTTGGCCGTGGCGTGCTACGAGCGCCGCGGGTTCTCCGCCAAGGACTTCGCGCGAATCCACCCGGGCGGCCGGCTCGGACGGGCCGTCCTGACCGCGGCGGAGCTGATGCACACCGGCGACGGGATCCCCGCGGTCCACGAGTCGTCGCCGATGCCTGACACGATCCGAATCATGTCGGAAAAGCAGCTCGGGATGACCTGCGTCGTCGATGGCGACGGCCGGCTGGTCGGCCTCGTGACCGACGGCGACTTGCGGCGGTTCATGCTCCGGTCCGAGCGCCCCCTCGAGTCCACCGCCGGCGACGCGATGACCCGCTCGCCGGTGACCCTCCCGCCCGACGGGCTGGCCACGGCCGCGCTCCGCATCATGGAAGAGCGAAAGATCACATCGCTCCCCGTCGTGGACGCCGCGCGGCGGGTGATCGGGGTGATCCACCTCCACGACCTCTGGAGAACCCAGCTCTTCTAGGACGGCGAGGAGGCCCGGACCCCATGAAGGACGTCCCCCGTGACATCTTCGATAGGGCGGCGAAGGTCCGTTTCGTCCTGCTCGACGTGGACGGCGTGATGACCGACGGCAAGTTGCTCCAGTTCTCTGACGGGACCGAGGGGCGCGCGTTTCACGTTCGGGACGGGTACGGGATCAAGATGGGCCAGCGGCTCGGACTGGAATTCGGCGTCCTTTCCGGCCGGGCTTCCGTGGTGGTCGAGGCGAGGGCGCGAGAGCTCGGCATCGCCGAGACTCACGTGGGCGTGCTGGAGAAGGAGGCCCGCTACGAGGAGATCGCGGGACGCCTCGGACTCCACGACGAGGGGGTATGCTACATGGGAGACGACCTCGTGGACGTGCCGGTGCTCCGGCGCGTGGGGTTGGGCGTCGCCCCGGCGGGCGCGTCCGAGGAGGCGACGGCTGCGGCGCGCTGGGTCACGGAGCGGGCCGGAGGAGACGGCGCCGTTCGCGAGGTGATCACCCTGATCCTCAAGGCGCAGGGGAAGTGGGAGGGGATCTCGGGGACGTATTTCAAGACGCGATGAGGCGGACATGCGGCTGCTCGTGATCCTGTTGACGATCCTGCTTTTCCTCAACCTCCTGGGCTTCGTGCTCACCAATCTCGAGACCAAGGTCGACGTGACCGTCTGGAAGAGCCGGCACGACGAGGTCCCGCTGTTCGCCGTCGTCGTCCTGTCGGTCCTCGCCGGGATCGTCTACGCCGGGGTGATCGCGGTCGCGGAGGGCGCGAACCTCCGGCTCGCCAACCACCGGCTGCGGCGGGAGATCCAGAAGCTCGAGACAGAGCTGAATTACCTGAGGACCCAACGTCTCACGTTCCCGCGCGTCGAGCCCGACGCGATTCGCGAAGCCCGCGAGCCCGGATCCACGACGGACCCGTCGGCCTCCGGCGAGCCGGGAGCGCCGCCTGCCAGCGCGCCGGTCTACGACGCCGAAGAGCTGTGGGATGACGATCGCGGCGACGACACCTACTCCGGCGGGCGGGCGGTTTAGCCCCCGGGCACGTCAGACGCCGACTTGAACCGTCGGCTCAGGGCGATGCGCGGAGTTCCGACAGCTGCTCGTGGAGCGCCTTGATACGCGTCTCGTCGATTTGCGGCCTGAGCATCTCCAACTCGCGATCGAGGAGCCTTTGGAGACGGGGCCAGGGCTCGTTGACGCGCCTCTCTCGCATCGCCTTCTTGAGCCCTTCGGGATCCCAGCTCCCGTCAGGCAGCAGCCGGCTTCCCGCGAACAGCTCGCCCTGACCTCCGTCGAGGCCTCCGCGACACGCGTGGATGAAGTTCACCGCCCCGGCGCCCACCTCGGACCGAATCGCGCGATAGAGCACCCGGTGGAGCTGGTTGAAACGGCCGATGGCGCGGTCGAGCTCCGCGAGCGGACCCGGGGAATCGTGCTCCGGCTCCGGCGTCTCGACAGGGGCGGCGGCCGGTGTCTCCGGTGCCGCCTCGGACTCCGCGCGACCGGACTCGGCGGTGAAGGCTTCGCACCGTGTCTCCGCTTCCTGGGGCGCCGGCTCCGCCGCCGCCGGCCCCTCCTCGGCGAGCGTCCCGATCGCTCGGGCGACGTCCTCGGGTGGAATCGCGCCGGTGCTCTCGGGATCCGGGAACTCCGGTGTCGATGTCTCCGAGATCGGTTCCTCTCTCCGCGGCGGAGTATCCTCGGCCGCCAGTTCGAACGAAGGTCCGGCATCTCCGGAGGTCGCGGGCTCGGGCTCCGAGGCCTCCGGCGCGGGCTCGCCGATCTCGAACTCCCTCCCGCCGGCCGCATCCTCCGTCACGGCGTCAGCGAATGGACCGTCCGCACCGGTTCCCGGCTCGGCCAGCTCGAACTCCTCCTCGTGGCGCGTCGCGGGCGCCAGCCCCAGGGCCGTTTCGACCTCGTCACGGGTCAAGGCCAGGGTGGCGTCCGCGGGCGAGTCGAGCGCAAAGGCTTCGGGAGCGGACGGCGCCGCGCCTTCCTGCGGCTCCGCGGGCTCGCTGCGCGGCCCGGCGGCGTCCCCGCAAGCCTCCGTCGTACGAACGGCGCAGGCGGCCTCCCCGGTCGCGGGGGGCTCGAGCTCCTCGTGCGGTGACGCGGCGAATGCTTCACCGGTGAGTCGCCACGTCTCCGAGACGACCTCCGGCGAGGTCTCCTCGGGCGGCGAGACCGGGATCGAGTTCGCCTCTACCGCGGCCGCCTCCACGCCGTTGCCGACCATGGGAGGTTCCTCGGGTGGACCGGCGGCGGCGGCGGGAGGCCCCGGGGAATCGGCGGACCGATCCGCGAGCGACTCCGTCGGAAGCACCTCCGACACGCCGGACGCCGGCTCGTCCCGAACCGCTCCGAGCAGGCGCAGAGCCCACAGGATCTGGCAGACCCGGAAGTCGCCGAGCGACACGCTTCGACAGATGTCGAGCAGCGTCTTCGGCGCGCCGAGGCAGGAGACGACCTCCCATTCGTCCGCGCCGACCTTCATGTGGTCCAGGACGTCGAGGTATCCTGGGGTCAAGGCGAGGCGCGAACCCGCGAAGCCGCCGCAGCCGGCCCGCACCCTCGACCAGGAGGTCACCCGCCGGATCCCCTCGGAAACCAGGTCCTCCAGGCTCGATTCAAGGACGATGTCCTCGATGGTGGGGAGTTCCCCGCGGACGAACTGGTACTCTCCCTCCTCCCATCGGAACGTGTCGCAGACGATCTCGCTGAGCTGCTCTCTCACCATCTCGCGCAGGTCCAGCTCGTCGAGCACGCCCATCTCGAGCAGGATGGTGCCCACCCTCTTGTTGCTGAGGAGCCGCCTCGCCGTCTCCTCTCGGTCACGAATCGAGATCACGCCGCGCCGCAGCAGGTGGGCGATGAGGCCGTCGTCGATGCTGTTGCTGGTGGCGAAGACACAACGTCCCTCCCGGAGATGGAACGTCCGTTCCAGCGGTCCGCGATTCGCGTGGAGCACACCGGTCTCGCCGGCGCGGCAGAGCTTGACCAGAACGTCGACGATGCCTTCGGGGCCGAGCCGGCCGTCCAGCGAGGATTCGGCCAAGGCCGACCCGTCCGAACCGTCGGCCTCGGTCACCGCGCCGAGCACCCGGAACGCCCACAGCGCTTGATGGATCTCGAAGTTCGAGGCGTAGATCTCGCGGCAGAGGGCCTCGATGGACGCACTCCCGCGCTGGAGCCGCTGCAGGAGGAGCCGCTCGCCGTCGGTGAGCAACAATCCTCCCACGATCTCCGCCGACCCGGGGGACAGCGCGAACCGCTGCCGCAGCCCGCCGACGCTCCGCCGGATCCGGGTGAACGAGCGGATCCGACGAATCCCCTGCATGAGGATCTCGCCGGTCTTCATTCCCAGGGTGACCACCTCGTCCAACGGCAGCGGCCCGTCGTCGAAGCGGTAGGCTCCCTCCTCCCAGGTGAACGGCTCGAGGACGATCTCGCGAACCTGCGCGATGACGCCGCGGACGAGGTCCTCCGGACGGAGGTGCCCCATCTCCACCAGCAGCGTCCCCAACCGCCTCCCGAGGTAGAGCTTGGAAATCGCGTCCTCGAGCTGCTCGAGATCGATGAGCCCTTCCCGGAGCAGCATCTCGCCGAGCCGGTCGTTGGGGTCGCTCGATGCGGCAAAGACGATGTGGCCGTCCTGAAAGAAGATCCGCTTGGCCAGACCGCGGCGGCTCAGGTGCAGAACCCCGGTCGCCTGTCTCCGGAACAGCAACCACATGAGGTCAGGGATGCTCATCCCCTCGAGGCGCCCGGCCACAAGGCCGGCGGAATCCTCCGGCAGGCTCGTCTCGTGCATGTCGTTCGCCCCGTCATCCAGCCGGCCGCGCCAGCGCGCCGGGTACTCGGCCGCCCTGGGTCTGTTCCCCGCCTTGGGCCGTCTCCCGACGGGAAGCCCCCCGCTTTAACTTAGTCCGGGTGGGAGCGGCGTCAAGTGCATGGTGCTCAAGGCCTTATCCGGCGCGCGAGCCATCGGGTCGCCGAGGCGAGCGACGACCGGATTTTCCGTGCCTTCCGGCTCCTCGTGCTGTCAGCGCATCATCGTCTCGTCGTGCGCCGGGTCGGTGGGCTGGCCTCCTCCACGAGCATGGCGGGAATGCCATCTCGAACGGGATAGACGCGCCCGCAGTCCGCACACTCCAGTCCGCTGTCCTCGCAACCCTCGCGGATAGGCCCGCGACAAGCCGGGCAGACCAGGATCGCCAGCAGCCTCGCGTCGATCGACATCCATCCTCCGCGCGGCGCGGCATCGCCGCTCTCCTGATTCTACCGCCGGGTCGCCGCTGCCCCGACGATGGGAAAGCGCGAGCGCCCGATGCGTCGGCTATACTCGCGTGGTGAAGCCCCTGCCCGAAACGCTGGCCCAGCGGTTCCTCGGACACGGCGAGGGGTTGACCGTTCTCGCGCTTCGCATGGGCGCACTCGGCGATGTCTTGCGGACGCTCCCGCCGGTGCGCCTCTTGAGGTTCGCCTTCCCCGACGCGAAGATCTACTGGGTCGTTGACGACCGGTGGGCCCCGATCCTGACCGACCACCCCGACCTGGACGGGTGCTTCGCGGTCCCTCGGCGCGAATGGTCTCGGCTCGCGCGCTCGCCCGCCCTCTGGGTCTCGCTCGTGCTCTCCGTCGCGCGCTTCGCCCGAGAGGTGCGGTCCGCGGCCCCCGACATCGTTCTCGATTTCCACGGGAACCTCAGAAGTGGAGTCCTGGGCCGGCTTTCGGGCGCGGCCGTCCGCCTGGGCTACTCGGGGCCCCAACAAAAAGAGGGGAATCGCCTCTTCACCACGCACCGCGTCGACGCCGGGCCGCAACGGATGCCGCGCATGGAGCGGAACCTGGCGCTGGTGCGGGCGCTCGGCGTCGCGGTGGAGCCACTGCCGGACGGCGGGATACCGTTCTCCGTGCCGTGCCTCAAGGCCGGACGCGACCTCGTGGCCGGCCGGATCGGTCGCGGTCGCCCCTACGCGGTGATCGTGCCCGGAGCGAGCGCGAAGCAGTCCTACAAGAAGCCGCCCGCCGGGTTGCTGGCCGCGGCCGCTCGCGAGATCCGCTCCCGTGGGGTCCATCCCCTGGTGTTGCATGGCCCGGGGGAGGAGAGCGATGCGATCCAGACGGTCCGGGCGTGCGCCGGCGCGGCGGCGCTCGCGCCACCCACGGACCTCCGCATGCTGGCGGCGGTGGTCCGGCGCGCGCGCCTCCTGGTGGCCGGCGATACCGGGCCGCTTCACCTCGCGTGCGCGGTCGGCTGCCCCGTCGTCGCGATCTACGGCCCGACCGATCCCGAGGTCAACGCGCCGTGGGGCGTACCGCATGCGGCGGTGTCCCCGCCCGGGCGCGTCTACACCGGCGTCAAGCGGACGGATCGAGAGGCGGGGGGGTTCGAGGGGGTGACCCCGGAGGCGGTGGCCGGCGCCGTCCGTGAGGTGCTGGATCGAGCCAGCCCGAGGCGGCTCGCGTGACGGGCCGGGTCAGGAGGGCTCTCGGGCTGACCGCGTTCGCGATCGCCATGGGAATCCTCGAGTCCGTCGTCGTGTTGTACCTTCGCGAACTGTACTACCCTGGCGGATTCCGTTTCCCCATCGTGCGGATGCCGGATCGGGTCGCCGTCGCGGAAGTCATCCGCGAGGCGGCGACGATCGTCATGCTCGCCTCGGTCGCCGCGCTGGCCCGGCGCCATCGCGCCGACGGCTTCTTCGTGTTCGGGTTCCTCTTCGGCGTGTGGGATCTCGTGTACTACGCGGGGCTTCGGATCTTTCTCAGTTGGCCCGACTCCTTCGGCGCCTGGGACATCCTCTTCCTGATTCCCGTCCCGTGGCTCGCCCCCGTGATCTACCCGGTCGTCGTATCGCTCTTGCTGATCGTGGGCTTTCTCGCCCACGAGACCGCGGAGGCGGCGGGACGGTCCATCTCCCCGTCTCGCATCGGCTGGGCGGTCGCGGTCGGCGGCGCTTCCGGAGTGGCCGCGTCGTTCTGCTGGAGGTTCAGGGACGTCCTCGACGGCCGGGTGCCTCAGGGATTCCCCGCGGCGCTCTTCTGGACGGCGCTCGCGACGGCGGCGTCGCCGTTCGTCCGGGGGACGCTCGACGCCCTCGCGGGCCGCCGGTCCCGGGAGGCGGCGGGACCGCGCTGAGCCGGTCGCCGGTCCGCCGTCCTCATTTCCGCCACCCGAGCCGATGGATCGCGAGCGAAGCGCGGGCGACGCGGTTTCCCGTCTCGAGGGCCCTCGCGAGCGTGCGGTCGCCGGCCGCGTACGCGTCGATCCACGTCGGCCCGCGGGGCGCCGGGAGGGGTCCCAAATCGCCGAAACTCTTGAGGTAGGAGCGCTCCATGCGGAGGAGCGCCGCGCGGCGCTTCCGAACCGGAAGCGGCGCGTCGAAGAGTCGCGCACGATCGAGATCAACGATCCACGCCTCGGGGTGCGCGCCGGCATCCGAGCTCAAGAGGAGGTTGGCGAGGTTGAGGTCGCGATGCTCCACCCCCGCGTCGTGCATGCGCCTCACCGCGCGGAGAAGCTCGGCGATCTCTTCCCGGGCGGGCGGGCGGGGACCCGATAACCGCGTCAGGAGATCCTCGGCGCCGGGGATCTCGTCCACCGCCATCCAGGCGCGGTCGAGACCGATCGGCCCGATCTCGATCAGCATCGCGGCGGGCGCCGCGGTCGGAACGCCCCGCCGCGCGGCCTCCATCGGCACGGAGAGGTTGCCGAGGAGGCGAGCGGTCCCGGGGAAACGGTCTCGCCAGATCCGGGCCAAAAGTCCCCCGCGGCGCATTCGCTTGACCACCAGGCGGACTCCTCCCGGGAGAACGAGCCTCCCGGACGCTCCGCGGCCGGAGCCGCCGGGCCGCTCGACCAACTCGCCCTCCCACGAAGCGGGTTGCCCTAGGCCGGCGTCAAGGGCGCGACCGAGGAGTTCCACGCGCGCCAGGAGAACGTGCCGCCCCTGCCCTCTCGCGAGGAAACCGGCCGGCGCGCGGACCGCCACGGGTGACATGCCGATCAGGTCTTCCGCGGCCGTGCCGTGAACCAAATGACCAGCACGCCCACGAGGTACAACGCCACCATCGGGAGCGCGAATACGCTCATGGTGAGCATGTCGCCGGTCGGGGTGATGACCGCGGAGATGACGAAGCAGACCACGATGGCCAGTCGGAGATGGCGGAGCAAGAACCGGGGCGTCACGAGACCGATGCGGCCCAGGAAGTACAGGACGATCGGAAGCTCGAAGACCAGTCCCATCCCGAGGAGCACCCAAGCTTCGAACTCGAATGCGGATTCGAGCGTGAGCGACGCCTTGAAGCCGGAGCCGAGCTGGATCAGCCATTTTGCCGCAATGGGGGTGGCGACGTAGTAGCCGAAGAGACCGCCGAGGACTAGGAACAGGGTGCCGAACGTGAGGAACGCGACGCCGGTCAGCCGCTCGTGCCGGTAAAGGCCAGGAGCGACGAATCCCCAGAGCTGGTGCAGGAGGTAGGGAGCGGCGACGAACAGAGCCGCTATCGCCGACGCCTTCATGTACACCATGAACGGCTCGGTCAGCCGGAGGAACACGATGTCCCCTCCGGCGAACAGGTGCCGCCTGATCGGCCGCAGTAGGAATTCGACGATCGTCGGGCTGAAGTACCAGCAGGCCGACAGGACGGCGACGTACACGATCGCGCAGCGGAAGAGCCGCTTCCTGAGCTCGTCCAGATGCTCGAGGAACGTCATCGTGCCGTCAGGGTTCTTCGCGCTTGGCGCCATCTTCGGGGAGGGCCGGGGCCGCGGCGGCTCCGGGAGGAGCGTTCGCCTCGCTCTCGTCGGAAAACGGGATCGGAGCGGCGGAGGGCCCCGCGGCGGCAGGAGCGACGCCGGCTGGGATACGGACCTCCTCTCGATTGAGGCGATCCGTGCCACCGTCGTACGGTTCGGCCGCGGGGCGCAAGGCCGACGCGAGCTCGGCGATGAGACCTCGGCCCCTCACGGAGTCCGCGGTGTCCGCCGCGGCGGACTTCAGCGCCCCGCCGGTCTCCTTCAGCTTCTCCATCTCGACCTCTCGCTCGAGCGTGCCCCGGAACTCCGCGGTCGCCTTCCGGAACTCGGCGACGGTCTTCCCCAGTGCGCGGCCGATCTCGGGCAGCTTCCGCGGGCCGAATAGGAGAAGGGCGAGAACGAAGATCAGGAGGATCTCAGGGCCGCCGATCGAACCGAACATGGCGGGTCCCTCCTCTCCCGACCCCCGCGCCCACACGACGTCGTAGCCTACTTCGCCGCCCCGGTGGTGTCAAGAAAGTCCCGTCCCTGCGATCCGCGCAATCGCCGAGAACCCCGTCTTTGCCCCGGCGCAGACCACAGCCTATAATCAAACCCTCCCGACAACCTCTTCCGAGGGGATACGATGAAGCGAACGACGGGTCGATCCGCACTGATGGTCCTTCTGGTCCTGGCCGCCTGCTGCACGCTGGGCGGCATCATCGGCGGTCGCGCGCGCGCCGAGGCGGACAAGTCCGACGCGCTACTGCAGTCGTTCGGCCGGGCCCTCGCGATCGTGGAGGAGAACTACGTCGGCAAGGTCGAATCGAAGGCCATGGTCGAGGACGCGGTGCAGGGGATGCTCCACACGTTGGACCCCCACAGCAATTACCTCGACAAGGATGCCTACAACGAGATGAAGGACGAGCAGCGCGGGAAGTTCTTCGGGCTCGGAATCCAGATCAACAAGCCGGGGCCGGACAAGCCGCTCACGATCATCGCACCGATCGACGGCACTCCCGCGAGCCGCGCGGGCCTACAAGCCGGCGACATCATCTCCAGGATCGAGGGGTCGGACACGATCAGCCTGTCCGTGCAGGAGGCGGTCCGGCGACTCAAGGGCGAAAAGGGAACCAAGGTCACGATCACCATCCAGCGGCCGCGCGAGGACGCTCCGTTCGACGTCACGCTGATCCGCGACGAGATCCCCACCCACAGCATCACGCTGGCCTACATGGTCCGACCGGGAACCGGCTTCATCCGTCTCGCCAACTTCACCTCCACGACCGCGACGGAGCTGGACGAGGCCGTGAAGCACCTTGAGGCCCAGGGAATGGCGCGGCTGATCCTGGACCTGAGGCGGAACCCTGGAGGCCTCCTCGAACAGGCCGTGCAGGTTGCGGAGCGGTTCATCCCCGCGGGGAAGATGATCGTGTACACGCGCGGGCGCGTCCCGGGATCGGACCAGGACTACCCGGCGGCGAAGGACGTGGACCGAATCGACGCGCCGCTCGTGGTCCTCGTGGACCATGCATCGGCTTCCGCCAGCGAGATCGTGTCCGGCGCGATCCAGGACCACGACCGGGGGCTCGTCGTCGGCGAGACCACGTTCGGGAAGGGACTCGTGCAGCGGGTGATCCCGCTCCACGGCGGCGGCGCCGTCGCGCTCACCACCGCGAAGTACTTCACCCCTTCGGGGCGCCTCATCCAGCGCGACTACTCGGACCTCGACGACTACTTCCTCGAGCCGGAGGAAGAGGCCGAGGCGCCGGCCGCCGAGGCGCAGCCGGCGCCCGACCGGCGGGAGACGAAGCACACCGACTCCGGACGGACCGTCTACGGCGGCGGGGGGATCACCCCCGACTACGTGGTGCGCGCCGAGCGGGCGCTCCCGGTCCTTTCGCGCCTCGTACGAGACAACCTGATCCTCGACTTCGCCGTCCGTTACGTCCCGGCGCACCCGGACCTCAAGCCGGAGGTTCCGGTGGATGCGGCGTTCCGTGACGAGGTCCGCCACTTCCTCGAATCGAAGTCGATTCCTTTCGATGCCGCCATGGAGACCGCCTGGCCGCAGGTCGAGCTCCAGCTGCGGGCTCAGATCGCGAAGGTCAAGTGGGGCGTCGAGGCCCAGAACCGGATCCTCTCCGACGCCGACCCGCAGGTCCGGAAGGCACTGACGCTCTTCGACGAGGCCTCACGGCTCGCCGCGGCGGGCGAGCGCAGCCGCGAGGTTAGGGAGCGTGCATCTTCCCCCGCTTCGTCGATCTGACCTCTCGGCTCCCGCCTGACTCCCCTCGGGCTTGACAGCCCCGCGGGGCTATCCTATAGTAACAGCACTCGTCGCTGACGAGTGCTAGTTTGTGAAGTCAAATCGTTTAAAATGAGTAACTTACGGAGAAGGAGGTCAAGGACATGAAGGTGAAACCCCTTTACGACCGGATCCTCGTCAAGCGCATCGAGGAGAAGGAGCAGAAGCGCGGGAACATCATCATCCCCGACACCGCCAAAGAGAAGCCGATGGAGGGGAAGGTGATCGCGGCGGGCAACGGGAAGCTCGACGACAACGGCAAGCGAGTCCCGCTCGAGGTCAAGGTGGGTGACCGCGTGCTCTTCGGCAAGTACGCGGGCACGGAAATCAAGATCGACGACGACGAGCACGTGATCCTGCGTGAGGACGAGGTCCTCGGGGTCATCGGGTAACTGGCCGGCGCGACCGGCGATGCGCCGGCCACGGGACGCCTCAGGGCGCAGGTGGCTCGGCCTTCACGCGAGACAATCACTCGGGAGGTGGAGAAGCGATGGCTGCCAAGAACATCACGTACGCTGAGGACGCGCGGCAGGCGATGCTGCGCGGCGTCAACAAGCTCGCGGACGCCGTGAAGATCACGCTGGGCCCGAAGGGCCGCAACGTCGTCCTCGACAAGAAGTTCGGATCGCCGCTGTCCACGAAGGACGGCGTATCCGTGGCCAAGGAGATCGAGCTCGAGGACGCCCGCGAGAACATGGGAGCCCAGCTCGTGCGCGAGGTCGCCAGCAAGACGTCGGACGTGGCCGGCGACGGCACCACCACCGCCACGGTCCTGGCTCAGGCGATCTTCCGGGAAGGCGTCAAGGCGGTGACCGCCGGCGGCAACCCCATGGACATCAAGCGAGGCATCGAGAAGGCCGTCGAGGCCGCGGTCGCCGACATCCGGAAGCTCTCCCGCCCGATCGCCGGCAAGGCGATCGCGCAGGTCGGGAGCATCTCGGCGAACGCCGACGAGTCCATCGGCGAGATCATCGCCGAGGCGATGGAGAAGGTGGGCAAGGACGGCGTGATCACCGTCGAGGAGGCCAAGGGGCTCGAGACCTCGCTCGAGGTCGTCGAGGGGATGCAGTTCGACCGCGGCTACCTCTCCCCCTACTTCATCACCGACCCGGAGCGGATGGAAGTCGTCCTCGAGGACGCGTACATCCTGATCCACGAGAAGAAGATCTCGTCCATGAAGGACCTTCTCCCGGTGCTCGAGCAGGTGGCGAAGCTCGGCAAGCCCCTCCTGATCATCGCCGAGGACGTCGAGGGCGAGGCCCTGGCGACCCTGGTGGTCAACAAGCTGCGCGGCACGCTCCACGCCGCCGCCGTCAAGGCGCCCGGCTTCGGCGACCGCCGCAAGGCGATGCTCGAGGACATCGGGATCCTGACGAACGGCAAGTGCATCACCGAGGATCTCGGAATTCGCCTCGAGAACGTGAAGCTCGAGGACCTGGGCCGCGCGAAGAAGATCGTCGTCGACAAGGAGAACACCACCCTCGTCGAGGGCGCAGGGAAGTCCAAGGCCATCGAGGGCCGCGTGAAGCAGATCCGGACCCAGGTCGAGGAGACCACGTCGGATTACGACCGCGAGAAGCTGCAGGAGCGTCTCGCGAAGCTGGTGGGCGGTGTCGCGGTGATCAAGGTCGGCGCGGCCACCGAGACCGAGATGAAGGAGAAGAAGGCCCGGGTCGAGGACGCCATGCACGCCACCAAGGCGGCCGTCGAGGAGGGCATCGTCCCCGGCGGCGGCGTCGCCCTGCTCCGCTGCATCCCCGTGCTCGAGGACCTGGCGAAGAAGGAGAAGAACGAGGACATGGCGATCGGAATCAAGATCGTCAAGCGCGCCGTGGAAGAGCCGATCCGCCAGATCGCGAACAACGCCGGGTACGAGGGCTCCGTCGTCGTCAACCAGGTCAAGGGGTTGGAGAAGGACAAGGGGTTCGACGCCCAGAACGACAAGTTCGTCAACATGATCGAGGCGGGCATCATCGACCCCACGAAGGTCGTCCGCTTCGCGCTCCAGAACGCCGGATCGATCGCGGCGCTCATGCTCACCACCGAAGCGGTGGTCAGCGAGATTCCCGAGAAGGAGAAGCCGGCGCCCGGAATGGGCGGCGGCGGCATGGGCGGCGGGGAGTTCTGATCCGGCCACCCCGGGAGGAACAGCCCTCCTCCCGTCGCATGACGGCGCCCGGTCCCGCGAGGGGCCGGGCGTTTTCCTTTCCGGGAGCTCGGTCGGAGCGCCCCGGATCGTCCGCGAGCCCGCGAGCGGCGTTGGTCTTACGCGGCGAACGGCCTAAGATGGATGGGCGCGGCGGCGGGACCGGCTCCCGGTAGGCCGCGACGGAGGGGCGACGCGATGACGAAACGTCTTGCGAGAACGACCCTGTTCGCCGTCCTCGCCGCGACCTTGCTCTCCCTCGCGGCTCCGTCTTCCGCCGCTCCGATCCCTTCGAAACCCGCGCCGGACGCCGCGCCCGCCGGGCGGGCGGCCGACGAGACGTCGGTACGCGCGTTCCTGGCGCGGAGGGACGTGGCCCGGGCTCTGGCCGGAACGGGGCTCACGGCGCCGGAGGTCGAGCAGCGCCTCGCCCGGCTTTCCGACGACGACCTTCGCTCCCTCGCCGCGAACCTCGACCAGGTCCAAGCGGCGGGAACCGAAGTCCCCCGGTACATCTGGCTGCTGCTCGCGGTGTTCCTCGGCGTCCTGATCCTGGCCGCGATCTTCTGATGATCCGCCCGGCCCGGGCGGCGGCGATGCTCCTCCCGGCGGCGGCCCTCGCCGGCTGCGCGACGATGACGCCGCGGCCCCGTCCTCCGAGTCCAGGGGCCCGGATCGTCCAGGGGGTCCCGAATCGAGTGTTCGGGACCGACCGCTGCGGGGCCGGCGCCCTCTCCGCCGTCCTGAACGCCCTCGGCGACCCGGTCAACCTTGAGACGCTCGACGCCGAACTCCCGAAGGCCCCCGGCGGGGGCGTTCTCTCCGTGGACCTCCTCCTCGCGGCGCGCGCCCACGGGTTCGAGGCGCGGCTGATCGAGGGGAGCGCGGCGAAGGTCCGAGAGTCCTTGGAGGCGGGCCGTCCTGCGATCCTCATGCTCCGATTGCTCGACGCGCCCGGCACGAGGCACGACGTCCACCACTTCGTGGTCGCCGACGGCGTGGACGCCGATCGCGGCCTCTTTCGAGTGCACTTCGGCGACGCCTCGCCTCGCTGGATCCCGCTGGACCGGATCGAGCGCGGGTGGGCCGCGGACGGACACGCCCTGCTCCTCGTGGGGCCCGGGCGCCCCTCCGCCGAGGATCGGCTCGCGCGGGCGGTGGAACTCGAGGCCTACGGCAGCATCGACGATGCGATCTCCGCCTACCGCTCTCTCGTGACGGAGCGGCCGAGCTGGGGGCTGGCGTGGACCGACCTCGGGAACGCCGAGGCCCGCTCGGGACAGTTCCGGGAGGCGGAGGAGGCGTACCGCCGCGCGATCGCCATCGAGCCCGAGGACCGCGACGCGCTGAACAACCTCGCCTGGCTGCTCCTCCAGGACGGCTCGCGGTTGGACGAGGCGGAATCGCTCGCCCGCCGGGCCCTCGCGGCGGGTGGAGCGAACGAGGATCGGGTTCGCGACACGCTGGACCGCATCCTCCGGAGGAAAGGGGAGATCAGCAGCGGCGAATCGCGACGACCGTGATGTCGTCGGTCGGGGGCGCGCCGGCGGTCCATTCGGCGAGCGTCTTGCCGATGAGGTCCAGGACGGCCTCGGCGGAGATCCCTCGGGCCCCCGCCAGCAGGCGCGCGAGCCGCTCCTCGCCGAATTCCTCGTCGGCGGGGCTGGACGCTTCGGTCACGCCGTCGCTGAACAGCGTGAGGAGGTCCCCCGGCTCCATCCGGCATCGCTTTTCCTCGTAGCCGAGGTCCGGGAACATCCCCAGGACCGTCCCCCCCCCGCGGAGCTGCTCCACCTGCCCCTCCGCCCGGGCGAGGAGCGGCGGGTTGTGCCCAGCGTTGCAGTAGGCCATCTCGCCGGTCCTCGGGTCGAGGACGCAGAGGAACATCGTGACGAAGCGGTTGCCGGGGCAGCTCTTCGACATCATCCGGTCGAGGCGGGACATAAGACGAGGCAGGTCGTCGGGCTCCTCCAGGAGCACCTGCACCCGCGCCTGAAGGCTGGCCATAAGCAGCGACGCCGGCAGCCCTTTCCCCGATACGTCCGCCAGAACCACGGCGACCCGGCCGTCGGTGAGCGGGAAGAAGTCGTAGTAGTCGCCGCCGACCGTCCGGCACGACGTGTTGAACCCCGCGAGGTCGGCCCCCTCGACCGCGGGGGCGTCGTTGGGAAGGAGGCGCCGCTGGATCTCCGCAGCCTGCTCGAGCTCCAAGGCGTGGCGGTGCTCGTCCAGCTCCACGAGCGCCAGGCGCTCCTGCTCGATCCGGATCGCGGCGACGTTCGCGAGCACGGTGAGGAGGTCGAGGTCCCTGGGCGCGAGGTCGGCGGCGAGAGCCGGGAAATCGACGTAGATCAGCCCGATCACCCGGTCGCCGGTCTGGAGCGGAACCGCCATCAGCGTTCGCACGTTCTGCTCGCTGATGCTCACCCTGTTCCGGAGCGCCTCGTCGAGGCTCGTGTCCCGGACGAGGAGGGACTGCCTCGAATGGAGCACGCGATCGCGGACCGCCGTGCTGATCCTGAATCCCTCCCCTCGCGCCGCCCGCGCCAGGAGCCCCTCTTTCTCAAGGGTCAGGAGCACGCCTCGATCGGCTTTCACGGTCTCGACCGAGAGGTCGAGGATCAGGTGGAACAGCTCCGGGAGGGGCCGACGGATCGCCAGCTCTCGTCCGGCGCGGATCAGCGCGGTCACCGCGGCGTCGTCGAACGGGGTTTTCGGTCCCGTGGTCCGGACCGCGGCCTGGAGCTTCCCCGATTGGGTCGGAGTGCTCTCCCCGGACAGCGCGCCCTCGAGGTTCGAGATGATGGTCGCGTTGGGAGGGAGATCCGCCTCCGACCCGGCGAAGAACGTCACGTCGCCCGCCGCCGCACCCAGCGGGTCCTCGAACGCCAGGGTGAGATGGCCCGCAGCGATGCGGTCGCCCGGCGTCAGTCGATGCGACTCCGAGAGCCGCTCTCCGTTGACGAACGTCCCGTTCTTGCTCCCCAAGTCGCGGACCGTCCAGTCGTCGCCGGTCCGTTCCAGCAACAGGTGACGGCGGGACAGGCTCGTGTCGTCGGGGAAGTGAAGCTCGTTCTCGTGGGCGCGGCCGAGGGCCAGCTTGTCGCCGTCGAGCGGCACCGTCTGTCGTCCGCCGTCGGCGGTTCGGATCTGGAGCGTTCTCTTCATCGCGTCGACCCCCTCGAAACCGCGAGCCCCGGATGCCGCTAGAATAGCATCGGTCGGCCCGCGGGCCCTCCGGGGAAAGCGCGATGTGCACCGTCGTGTTCCTGCCGTCCGGCGACGGAGGCTACGTCCTGGGCCACAACCGGGACGAGAGCGCCCGGCGCTCGCGCGGGCTCCCGCCTCGCCGACGGCGTCGCCGGGACGCGGCGTTCCTCGCGCCCTTCGACCCGGACGGCGGAGGGTCTTGGATCGGCGTGAACGATGCCGGATTGACCGTCTGCCTCCTGAACGCGGAGGAGCGGGACCCGGCCCGGCTGCCCGCCTCGCCCACCAGCCGCGGCCGCATCGTCTGGAGCGTGCTCGACGCCCGCTCGGTGGACGACCTCGAGGCCCGGCTCGCGCCCCGCACCGCGGATCTCCGCGAGGTCCGCGCCTTCCACCTGGTGGCCGTCCAGCCCGGAACGAGAGGCCGCCGGGCCCGGGCCTCTCGACTCCGATGGAACGGCCTCTCCGCCTACTGGGACGACGAGGATCGGCCCGCCTTGTTCGTCTCGTCGGGGTACGACCAGGGCGCAGCGGAGCGCGCGCGGCGGCGTTCCTGGCAGCGGCTCCTCGCGGCGCCGGCCGGGCCCGGCGCGGTGGACCTCGCGCGGTGGCTCACTTCGCACGAACCGGAGCGCGGCCCGCTCTCGGTCTGCATGCACCGCCCCGAGGCCCGAACGGTGAGCCGTACGCTCGTCGAGGTCGCCGGCGACTCCGCCGCGATGCGCTACCTCGACGGCTCGCCCTGCGAGCCCGCCGCGCCTGAGGTGCGGCGGACTCTTCGGCTCCGCCCGCGTTAACTCCTCGGCTCAGCGCACGGCCTTTCCGAAGAAAGGCTCCAGCTCCTCCTGCTTGGGCGGCGGGGAGAGGTACGAGCCGATCACGAGCCCCGCCATCGAGAGCGCGAAGGAGAAGAAGATCCCGGGAACCCCCCAGGGGGCCTTCCCGAAGACTCCCGTCGCGGCGGCGTTCGGCGCGCCGAGCATCGCTCGCGGCCACGCGTAGGGGAACACCACCTCGAAGAACAGGGTGGCCAGCGTGCCCAGCACGATGGACAGCAGCCCTCCCACGCGCGTCGCGCGCCGCCAGGTCAGCGCCGCGAGCAGGGCGGGGGTGATGGCGACGCCGTAGATCGTGTAGGCGAAGTAGCTGTACTGGAGCACGGAGATGTTCGACTTCAGGATCGTGGGGACGAAGATCATCAGGAACGCCAGGAAGCCGATGGCCACCACGACGATCTTCTGGAGCGCCACCATCCTGCGCGGGTCGGCGTCCGGCCTCAGGAATCGCTGGTAGACGTCCCGCATGACGTTCGTGCTGGGGGACAGGAGGTAGTTCATGCCCGTCGAGATCACCACCGCGCACGCGGCCCCCAGGAGGAGCACCCCGACGGGAAGGGGGACCATCCTGCGCGCGGCCTGGAGCACCATCGCCCTCGCGTCCCACGAGAGCGCGTGCTCCGCGTTGTAGCTCGACGCGTAGACGGCGATCACGATCACCACGACCTCGACCACGATCGTCCCGACGATCCACACCCCCACCGCCGCGCGCGCCTCGACCGCGCTCCTCGCCGCGTAGAACTTCTGGTACATGGACTGGATGCCCATGAGGAGGAGGAGCGTCGAGAACGCGTAACCGAGGGCGGTGAGCGCCGGGAAGTGCCCGAAGTCCGCCGAGAACGTCGCGAAGTGCGTCGCGGGAAGGACCTCTGCCGCGTGGGACCACCCCCCCGCGGCCAGGACCACGAACGGGACCGAGACGAGGCACGCCAGGACGATCACGATCCCGTTGGGGAGGTCGGTGTACGCGACCGCCACCATCCCGCCGAGGGCGGTGAACAGGATCACGAACGCCGCCGCCGCCAACTGCCCCCACTCCACGGAGATCCGGCCGTCGCTCAACACGTTCAGGATGTACCCTCCGGCGCGGAACTGGTACGCGACGATGGTCGTGAACGAGATCACGATGGCGACGGCGCCGAACAGCCGGGCGAACCTGCCGTAGCGCACCTCCAGGATGTCGCCGACGGTGTACTGGCCGAAGGTGCGGATCTTCGCGGCGAGGAAGTAGATGACGAGGATGCCGATCCACGCCCCGGCGGGCATCCACACCGCGGACCACCCCGCGTAGTAAGCGTACTCCGCGCCGGCGATGAACGTTCCCGAGCCGATCCAGGTGCAGATCAGCGTGAAGACGATGACCCAGAGGCTCAAGGTACGCCCCGCGACCATCATGTCGTCCTGGGTCCTGACCTTCCTGGCCCGGAGGACGTTGAGCGTCGTCAGGACCCCGAAATAGATCAGGATCGTCGCCGCGAAGACGTACGTTCTGTCCATCGGGTCGCCTCCCTCGATGCGCCCCGCACGGGGTGGACCTTCCCGTCGGGCGGTGGCGAAGCATACCCGATTCGGGCGACGGCGGCGCTTGTCGTGCTTCTCGGCCTCCTCGGGATCGCGGTGACGACCCGCCTCCGGCGCCGACGCGCGTCGTTTTCCGGATTCTGCCGCCCTCCGCCCGCCGATTGCGATCCGGTGATCTCCGAGGTACGAATCGTGCTGTAATCCTCCCGTCGGCGGAGCACCCGCTGATGAAATCGGCGCCGCCGGAGAATGCACGTGGGCCCCGATCCCGGTCGATGGATGACGGAATCCGGGACGGCGACAACGCGATCGCAATACCCGCAGGAACCCTGCGCCAGGAGGAACGCCATGAAGGACGAGAAACGACCCCTACCCCCGGGCCGCCGCGTCGCCGTCCGCCTCGCGGTGCGCGCGCTACCGGCCTTGCTGTGCCTCGCACCGTTCCTGGCGACCGCGGGCCGCGCCGCCTTCCCCGGAACCAACGGCCGGATCGCGGCGGAGACCCTCCGCGACGGCGACTGGGAGATCGTGACGATGGCGCCCGAGGGGAGCGGCGTCACGCTGCTCACGCACAACACCGTGACGGATCGGCAGCCCGCCTGGTCTCCCGACGGATCGAAGATCGCCTTCACCTCGAATCGATCCGGGGCGTTCGAGATCTGGGTGATGGATTCCGGCGGATCGAACGTGCGGCGGCTCCTCGCCAGCCCGAGCCGCGACAACTTCCCGGCCTGGTCGCCGGACGGCCTCGAGATCGCGTTCGCTCGTAACGATCCCGTCAGCGGATATGACGATATCTGGGTCGCGAACGCCGCGACCGGAACCGGCCTCCGCCGCCTGACCGCGACCGACGACGCCAATGAGACCCAGCCGGCGTTTTCCCCCGACGGTTCGAAGATCGCTTTCGTAACCGACCGCGACGGCGATTCCGAAATTTACGTCATGGGCTCCGACGGCTCCGATCCGTCGAATCTCACCTCGAGCTCGTTCTCCACCGACACCTCTCCCGACTGGTCCCCCGACGGCGCTTCGATCGCCTTCGACAGCGACCGAGAGGACGGCTCGACGCGCATCTTCGTCATGGCCGCCGACGGCTCCGTCCAGGAGGCGGTGGCCGGATCGGAGCCGGACGACCGCCAGCCGGGGTGGTCGCCGGACGGACGCGAGCTCGCGTTCGCGGGGTTCCGCGGCGGGAGCATGGCGGTCTACCGCATCGCCCTCGGCGACCCGGACAGCCGGATGGAGGTGAGCGATTCGGCGTCCTTCGGGTTCGACGAGGAGCGCCCCGACTGGCAACCGGTGGTCGAGACTCACGACGACCGACCGCCCGTGGCCGACGCCGGGCCCGACGCCGCCGCCGAGTGCGCGTCGGCGCAGGGCGCCGCCGTGACCCTCGACGGCTCCCGATCCTCCGACCCCGACTCCACGGCGGGGACAGACGACGACATCGTATCGTTCGAGTGGTTCCTCGACTTCGGGGCGCCCGCACAGGCGCTGATCGGCGAAGGTGAGATCGTGCAGACCACCCTCGCACTGGGCACGCACGTCGTCACGCTGCGGGTCACGGACAAGGCGGGAGCGACGGCCACCGACGAGGCCGTCTGGACCGTCCGTGACACCGTGCCTCCCAGGATCCTGGTGGTCGTGGATCCCTCGGTGCTCTGGCCGCCGGACCACGGAATGGTCCCCGTGCACTCCAAGATCGCGGTCTCCGATGCCTGCGGCACGCCGTCGCTGGCGCTCGCCTCGGTCACGAGCAGCGAGCCCGACGACGCCCGCGGCGAGGGGGACGGTCACACCGTCAACGACATCCAGGGAGCGGACATCGGCGGTCCCGACCTCGACGTGCTGCTCCGGGCGGAGCGGGCGGGCAGCGGGGCGGGCCGGGTCTACACGATCGTTTACACGGCGACGGACGGCGCGGGAAACGCGGCGAGCGCCCGCGCCCTCGTCCTCGTTCCGCACGATGCCAGCGGCCGAGGACTGCCGGGGAGCCAGGAACGGAAGCCGCCCCGCAGGCCCCGCTCGTAGAGCGCTGCCGGACGGAACCGGATAGGACCCGCGGGGTCAACGCCGCCGTCGCGCCGCGGTCGCGTTGACCCCGCCGCGCCCGCGCGCTAGCCTCGGAGGGGTCGCGCTCGGCGTCGACGGAGCACCCCGTTCGGTCGCCCGGGCTCGAGGGGAGCTTCCATGAGGCCGTTCCGCGCTCTGGTCCTCGGGGCCGTCCTTGCCGCGTCGCTCACGGTGGCCGCCGCGGACACCCTGTTCACCATCTCGGCGTCCACGAGCGGCGTCGGCTCCGAAAAGCAGGAGTCGAAGGAGACGGTCTGGATGGGCCCTGGCAAGCTCCGCCACGACGGCGACGAAGCCACGCAGATCATCCTCGCCGTGGAGAAGAAAGCGCTCTTCATCGATCATCAGGAGAAGACCTACAGCGTGGTCCCCCTTCCGGTGGACCTCGCCAAGCGGGTGCCGGCGGACCAACGCCCGATGCTGGACCAGCTGATCGCCGGTATGAAGATGGACGTCAAGGTGACGCCCACCGACGAGCGGAAGAAGATCCGGGGCTGGAACGTCCGAAAGTACGCGGTGGCCCTGTCGACCGCGACGGGCATGAAGCTGAACGTCACGGTCTGGACGACCACGGACCTCAAGGTCGACGCCGCCGCGTTCAAGGCCTTGAGCCGGGACGTCAGCTCGATGTTCCCCGGCGCGGCCCAAATGGCCGCCGAGATGGACAAGATCGAGGGAATCTCGGTACTCACCGAGACGTCCATGGCCGGGTCGGCCTTCAAGCGGAGCCAGGAGCTGCTATCGGTCGAGGAGAAGGCCCCTCCGACCGGGACCTACGATCCGCCCGCCGGCTACCGCGAGGCCCCATTCGACCCGCTCGCGAGGATGCGGCAGGAGCAGCAGCACCCTTAACGGGGAACCGCCGCTCACCAGTGGTCGGAGGAGAACACCTCGCTCCGGGGCTTCCTGTCGCCGGGCTTCACCGCCTGGAGCAGGGATGGGTGCCGCGGGTAGCCCAGCGGGGTCAGCGCCACGATCTTCGCCTCCTCGGGTACGCCGAGCAAGCGCCTCAGCGCGCCCTCGTCGTACGAGCCGATCCAGCAGGTCCCGAGTCCCTCCGCGACCGCGGCGAGCGTGAGATGGTCGATCGCGACGGCGACGTCCACGTCGGCGCTGTTCCAACGCTCGCCCATGCGCTTGTAGGCCGTCTCCGGCAGAGCGCAACCCACGACGACCACCGGGGCCTCCGCCACGAACAACTGCTCGTGGCAGGCCGCCGCGACCTCCGCCCGGAGCTTGGGCTCCGTCACGAGGACGAACCGCCAAGGCTGGTAATTGCAGGCCGAGGGGGCGAGCCTGAGCGCCTCGGTCACGCGCTCCAGGACGTCCGCCGGGATCGGGTCGCTGCGGTACTCCCGAACGCTTCGTCGGCGCCGGATCGCTTCCATCACGTCCATGCCAGAGCCCTCCCTAGTCCCGTGCCGACTCCCACAGGCCTGCCCCGAAGTGGTCCCAGGGGAGCCGCCCCTCGTCGGTCGCTCCCGGCTCGGCGGAGAAATGCACGTCCGTGAAGTAGAGGATCCGCGCCGTCGCGCCGCCGATGTTGCGGCAGCCGTGGGCCACGCCGGGCGGAATCCTGACCAGCCTGGAGTCGCCGTCGCCGAGCGTCAGCCGGAGGCGGCTCCCCTCGGTGGGCGATCCCTCCCGGACGTCGACGAGCACGAGCAGGACACGGTCCGAAGGAGGAACGAACCAGACGTCGGTCTGCCGTCGGTGAACGTGGAAAGCCTTGATTCCACCCGGCTCGAGCGTGCTGTAATTGACCTGAGCCGCCACGAAACCTTCGAGCCCCCCCACCCGCCCGCCCTCGAGCCGGGCCAGCTCGGTCATCGAGCCCGCCTCGTCGTGAAAGCGCCTGAGATCGACGAGCACCACCCCACCGATCCCCGACGGCCTCGAGTAGTCCTGTACCCGGTAGCGCGCCTCCGCCTCGGAGCTGAGCTTCATCTCGACGTCCCTCCCGGCCCCAGATTCTATGCGCAATCGGGGACGAGGGTCAGCACGACGCAGGGCTGGCGCGATTCCTCGTCTCGCAGGAGAATCGTGCGTCGGAGCGGTCGGGTCCGCCGCGGGGGCCGGGAGACATGGGAACGGGGATCGACGAAAGGAAGCCGAAGGCCGCCCGCACGAGGCCCGGCGCGTCCAGCACCGGCTGGGCGATCGAGGTCGGGAAGGCCATGGGTATCCCGATCCGGATCCACTTCACGTTCCTCCTCCTCCTGATCTGGTTCGGCGTCACCGCGACGTCTCGCGGCGAGAGCCCCCTCAGAGCCGTGCTGTTCCTCGTCCTGCTGTTCGCGTGCGTCGTGCTCCACGAGCTCGGCCACGCCGCGATGGCGAAGCGCTTCGGCGTCCGGACGCGGGAGATCGTCCTCTACCCCATCGGGGGCATCGCGAGGCTCGAGAACATCCCCGGCGGAAAGGCGGAGCTGCTCATCGCCCTGGCGGGCCCCGCGGTGAACCTGGTGCTGGCGGTCGCCCTGTTCGTCGGGATGCGGGCCCTCGAGGTCCCGCTCCTGGCCGAGCCTTCGCGGATCCTCTCCCCCGGCAATCTGGTCCAGCAGCTCCTGGCCGCGAACGTCACCCTGTTCGTGTTCAACCTGGCTCCGGCGTTCCCCATGGACGGCGGGAGGGTGCTGCGCGCGTCCCTGTCCATGGCCTTCACCGAGGAGCGCGCGACGAACATCGCGGGGGCGGTCGGCCAGGGAGTCGCGATCCTCCTGGGCGCCGTGGGGATCTTCATCTCGAATTGGGCGCTCCTGTTCATCGCGCTGTTCGTCTTCCTCGGCGCGGCGCAGGAGGTGTCGTTCCATCGCCGTCGCGCCATGGTGATCGGGCGGACCGCGCGGGAGGCGATGATCACCCGGTTCGAGACCCTGGCGCCCCAGGACTCCCTGGCCCGCGCCGCGGAGCACCTCCTGGCCACGCACCAGCAGGACTTCCCCGTGGTGGACGCCTGGGGACGGGTCGCCGGCGTGCTGTCGCGGGCGCGCCTGATGCGCGGGCTCGCCCGGGAGGGAAGCGGCGGCGCGGTCCTGGACGCCATGGAGCGGGAATTCACCGCGGTCTCACCGGACACCGACCTCGAGGAGGTGCTCCGGGGCCTCCAGAACGACCCGGGCACCCCGGTGCTGGTGCTCGACGGAGAGCGCCTCCTCGGCATGGTCACCCTCGAGAACCTCGCGGAGTTCATCGAGATCGCCCGGGCGAGTCGAGCCTAGAGGCGTCCCGTCCCGTAGCGTTTCCAGAGCGCGTAGGCGGGGAACCCCAAGAGCAGTAGCCCGAGGCCCGCGAGGGAGCGCGTCGGGTCGTCGTACATGAGGCTCGCGGTCATCCCTAAGGACGTCACGAGCACCACGGCGGGAGGAAGGGGACCGAGCGGCGCCCTCCAGGAGACCGGCTCCCCCACCCCGCGCCGCCGCAGCACGACCAGCGCGGCTGCAGTCAGCCCATAGAAGATCCAGACGCTGAACGAGAAGAACGCCAGGAGGTTGCCGAACCCCGCGGAGACGACGTACAGGAGCGCGGCGACCACGAGGCCCGCGACCGAGCGCGCCGGGGTGTTGAAGCGAGGGTGCACCCGGCCGAACCACGACGGGAATCGGCCGTCCCGCGCCATGGCGAATCCGAGGCGGGAGGCGGTCAGGACCGTCCCGTTGATCGAGCCGAAGGTGCAGACGACGACCAGGACGGCGACGAGCCTCCCCGCCCGGGCCCCGATGCCGGCTTCGACCGCCTCCGCGACGACCCGCTCCGAGGACGACGCGTGCGCAGGATCCAGCAGCGCCCCCACCGACAGCTGGACCAGGACGTACAGCACGGCGAGGACCGCCGTGCCGAGCAGCACCGCCCGCCCCAGATCCCGACCCGGCCGTTTCAGCTCGCCCGAGACCAGCGTGACGTCGGACCAGCCGTCGTAGGTCCACAACATCACCACGAGGGCCGCGAGAAGCGCCGCGGGACGGACGCCGAGCCCGATGGGCGATGGGGACGGCGGTGCCGGGGTCCCGGCCAGGAGCGCCGCGGCACAGAGGAGCGCCAGCGCCGCGAGCTTGACGCCGGTGAGCGCCCGCTGGGCCCCGGCGCCCACCCTGACCCCCAGCGCGTTGAGGGCGCCGGCCGCCACGAGCGCGGACGCGGCGACCGGGACTTCCATCCCCCGAAGCGGGATCACCTCGCCGAAGTATCGGGCGAGCACCAGCGCGATCGCGGCGATCGACGCGGGGTAGGTCACGAGAACCGCCGCCCAGCCACCGACGAACGCGAGGGGCGCGCCGAACGCCTCGCGGTAGAACACGTAGAAGCCGCCGGTCCGGGGAAGCCGCGCCCCGCACTCCGCGTAGCAGAACGCGCCGCAAGCCGCGATCCCCCCCCCGACGAGCCAGAACGCGGCGGCGGCCGCTGCGCCGGGAGCGATGCCGGCGATCGCCGCCGGGGCCACGAAGATTCCCGAGCCCAGCACGATTCCGACGTAGATGGCGGCCGCATCCACGAGGCCGAGCTGGCGCCTCAGGTCCTCGGAGGGCGCTTCGGGCCCGATCATGGCTTGACGTCGGAGCCCTTCGATGGACCCTTCTGCATGTCCACCAGCAGGATCGTGCACATGCCCGCGGTGATCCTCGGAAAGAGAGCTTCGAGTGCTCTCACGCAGGTGGCAGCGCGCATGGAATCTCCGAAGAGAAGCTCGAATTCGCTTTTTCGGAACAATCGCAGGCCTTCGACCGAATACGCCCGCGTCAGGCCCCGCGCCACCCTCCGCCACCAACCGCGATCTCGGCCGTGAAAATACAGCTCGTGCGGCGGCAGCGAGGATGCGCTCGCTCCTCGAGATCGCGACACGACGGCGGGACGACCGGTCGACAGCAGGTTCAAGACGGTTCGGATGGCCCGCAGCAGGAGCACCAGTGCGCGGTGCGCCCACGGTCTCCGGACGGCGGAAACGATGCAGAGATGGCCGCCCGGCTCGAGCACGCGGTACAGTTCGGCCACCGCGCGGGATTGCCTCGACTCCGCGATGTGCTGAATCGTGTAGGCGGACACCACCGCTCCGAAGACCCCGTCGCGGAACGGCAGGTGTCCGATGTCCGCCATGCAGCAGAACCCTCTCCCCTCCAGCTTGGCATCCGCTTCGAGCAGGGCGGTGGCAGAAATGTCGACGCACACGCGGCACTCGTAGAACCACGAGTAAGCCATGCTCTCGGCGTGCGCGAGGGCCCCGCTCGCGGCATCGAGGAGAAATCCCCCTCCCGACAGGCGGCCCAGCATGGAAAGGTGCGAAGACAGCTCATAGAAGCCGTGCGCCGTCGGCGCCGCCTGCGAGAAGAGCGCCGTATCGTGATAGGTTCCGTTCTCGTTCCGGCGCCAACCGAATTCGTCGTACCACCGCTTGACGCTCCGCTGGATCGAAGCGCTCTCCGGATCGGTGCCGGGACGCACCTCGTTCCGTCCTCCGGACAGCCGCAGGGAATCCTGTTCGAGGAAATCGACGATCCTCCCCACGATGGGGTACGCGGTCAGCGAGGACTCCGAGACGAACGCCCCCGCCGTTCCCTCGGGCACGCGCCGGCGCTCGACATCCGGGAGGCGTTCGAGCAGCGAGGAGAGGCTGATCAGCGAGAGCGGCGATCGGTCCCGCGGGCAACGGAGGATCGCCAGTAGCTTCTCGAACGGCGGGTGAATCGTTGTCTCGGGCATCGGCCGAGGCGCTACCTTCTTGGCCTCTCAGTCGAGATACGTGTAGTGCGTGAGCCGCTGCCGGTAGTCGTCCAGGAGGCCGTCGGCGTCCTCGCGGCCCAACTCCCCGCGGTTCACCCGCTCGCGAAGCGCCACGGCCACGGTCTCGGTCAGCTCCCCCTCGTCGTAGCCGAAGCAGGCCAGCGTCTCGCTGGCGGGCTCGCCGCGCCGGGTGTCACGGATCAGCGAGGAGCCCATCGGGTCGAGGATGACCTCGGCCTCGTGGACCCGGCCGAAGAGGTTGTGCATGTCACCCATCGTGTCCTGGTAGGCGCCCACCAGCAGGAACGCGAGGTAGTACGGCTCCCCCGGGTTCATGTCGTGGACCTCGAGGGCGTCCTTGATGTCCTTGAGGTCCACGAACTTCTCCACTTCCCCGTCGGAGTCGCAGGTGATGTCCACCAGGGTCGCCCGGCGGGTCGGCGGCTCGTTCAAACGGTGGACCGGGATCACCGGGAACAGCTGGTCCAGGGCCCAGTGGTCCGGCAGCGACTGGAAGACGGAGAAGTTGCAGATGTACTTGTCGTGGAGCCGCTGCTCCAGCTCGACGAACTCGTCCGCGACGAACTTGGCGCTCTTCGAGAACCGGACCGCCTTGCCGGCGGTCTCCCAGAAGAGCGTCTCGGCCTTGGCGCGGTCCTCGAGGCCCAGCATCCCCAGGTTGAACAGCTGGTACATCTGGTCCCGGTACTCGATGGCGTCGTGGTAGAACTCGCGGTAGTTCTTCACCGAGATCTTCCGAGCCACCTCCGCCAGGTCCTGCACCACCTGGGGCTCGCGCCCCGTGAGCGCCGGCGGGTCCGGCTCGATCCCCGAGATGATGCCGCGCACGTCGGTCACCAGCATGGCGTGGTAGCCCACCAGCATCCGCCCCGACTCGCTGGTGATCGTCGGCGGCGGCACGTGCTCCTCGGAGCAGACCTCCGCGATGCCGAACACCACGTCGTTGGCGTACTCCTGGACCGTGTAGTTCACGGAGGCGTCCGAGGAGGTCTTCGAGCCGTCGTAGTCGATCCCGAGCCCTCCCCCCACGTCCAGGTACGCGATGTCCGCCCCCGCCTTCCTGACCTTCGCGTAGATCCTCGCGGCCTCCCTCACCGCGTTCTTGATCCGGCGGATCTCGGTGACCTGGCTTCCGACGTGGAAGTGGAGGAGCGCGATGCTCCGGGAAAGCCCCGCCTGGCTGAGCTTGTCCAGCGCGCGCATGAGCTGGAGCGTCGTCAGCCCGAACTTCGAGGCGAACCCCGACGACTTCTCCCACTTCCCCGACCCCTTCGACTGAAGCCTGATCCTGAACCCGATCTTCGGAAGGACCTCCTCCTCCCGGGCCAGCTCGAGGATCTGGTCCACCTCGAACGGCTTCTCCACCACCACCACGACCTGCTTGCCGAGGCGGGTGGCGAGCGAAGCCGACGAGAGGTAGTCGGGGTCCTTGAATCCGTTGCAGATCAGGAGGGCCTCGGGCGAGGTGGGCAGGCCGATCGCCGCGAGGAGCTCCGGTCGGCTCCCGACCTCGAGGCCGAGACCGTACCTCCAGCCGCTGGCGACCAGCCCCTCGACCACCGAACGCTGCTGGTTGACCTTGATCGGGAACACGGGCAGGTACCGCTCGGGGTAGCTGAACTCGCGGATCGCGTTGGCGAAAGCGTTGGCCAGCTCGTGGACCTGCCCCTCGAGGAGCTGCGGGTACCGGAGGAGCAGCGGCGTCTTGAACCCGCGCCGGCCGAGGTCCTCGACCACCTTCACCACATCGATCGCGCGGCTGGGATCCCGCGAGGGCGTGACCAGCAGGTGGCCGTCCGTCCCGACGGCGAGGTACCCGTTCCCCCAGCCGTCGAGGCCGTACAGGTTGACCGCATCGTCGACGGTGAACCGGTCGGTCGCCGGAACGTTCATGGAAGACCTCCCTGTGACTCGCCTCGAGCCGGCGCCGAGTTCACGGTTCCGAAGCCGCGCTGATTATAGAACCCGGCGCGAGCGCTGCAAGAGTTCGAACGCGATTCCGGCGACGATCGGCGGCTCTCGCCGGACGGGGCTCGGGCGCGGTAACCTTCCGGCGTGAGGAGAGGCACCGCTCGCCCAGCCGAGGACCGCCTCGCCGCCCTGGCCCGGATGGTGCCGCCGGGGTCGGCGGTGGCGGACATCGGAACCGACCACGGCTTGCTCCCTCGGCGCTTGCTCGAGTCGGGCCGCGCCATCCGGTGCATCGCGACCGAGCCGCTCGCCGGCCGGCTGGCGAAGGTCCGCGGGTTCCCGCCGGGCGACCCGCGGCACGGCGCCCTGACGCTCAGGGTCGGTGACGGCCTCACCGTGCTCGCGCCCGCGGACGGCGTCGACGTGGTGGTCGTCGCGGGGCTCGGCGGGCAGGCGATCGTCGCGATCCTCGACCACCCGATCCGCCGGTCGCTCGCGCTGAGACGCCTCGTCCTCCAGCCGCAGACCGATCCGGTGGTGGTCCGGGCCTGGCTCGTCGAGCACGGCTTCCGCCACGCGGAGGAGCGGCTCGTCCTCGACCGCGGCCGCTTCTACGTGCTGATCGCCGCCGAGCCGGGAAGGGAGAGGCTCTCGCACCCCAGGCTCGCCCGCGCGGACCTCCTCGAGGCGGGCCCCCTCCTCGTCCGCACCCGGGACCCTCTCGTGACGTTGTTCTGGACGCGCTGGCTCGAGCGGCACGAGCGAATCCTCGCCCGGGCCCGCCCGGGCGCCGCCCGAGACGAGGCGGTCCGCCAGCGCGACCTGGCGCTCCGGGTGTTGGAAGCGCTACGGGAGGGTTGAACCACGTTCCCGAGCGACCGCGGCCGGGGACGCGACGACGTCAGGGCGTCAAGCGGTGGACCACCCGCTCCGCCATCTCCACGATGGAGGCCGCCTCGGCATAGGCTCTCTCGGCGTCCGCCGCCGAGTACTCCTCGGTCGGGATGAAGTCGAGATCCCCGTAGAACGCCAGCTCCCGTTCACGGCGCAGGCGCTTCGAGATCTCGGCCGCGCGAGGAAGCGCATCGCGCTCGCTCTCGGGGAACTTCGCCGCGTGGTCGACCAGGAGCCCGCCGACGTCGTGGAGCTTGGGCGGCTCGATGCCTGCCGCGCGGAGCATGCCCTTGAGGGCCAGCTCGACCAGTTCCTGGGCCTCGCGCACGACGTCCGAGTGCGCCCCCTCGTCTTTCAGCACGGCCAGCGCCTTGAGCCGCTTCCGCGCCTTGACCACGTAGCTCTGCGCGAGGTTCCGGTTGTTCACAGCGCGAAGACCTCGCCCGGCCTCAAGTCCGGCTTGAGCTCCCAGTACCACGCGTTGCCGCTCCAGACCCGCCGGGCACCGAGGTCCTTCAGCCTCCCGCGGAGGCGATCGAGACGGCGTGCGAGGATCCCCTCGGCATCGACGAGGATTTTCGCGTCCTCGACCATGTCGAGGAACAGGGGGCTGCCTTCCTCGGACTCCTCGGGAGTCTTGAAGACCGGAGAGAGTTCGATCGGGGCCGCGGCGTCGTCGACGGGCCGAAGGTCCATTTCGAGCCGGGACTCGACCGGAAGGAACTCCTCGACCCGCGCGAATCGCCCTCGAGGAAGATCGCGGGCCACGATCAGAAGGTCGATGTCCGAGTCGTGACGCGGCGTGCCGCGCCCGACCGAGCCGAACACGGCGCACGCGACGAGTCTGGGGCCGTAAAGGCTGGCGACCTCTTCGGCGACCCGTTTCAAGATGGCATCGTACCTTTCGAGGAGCTTCATGGGGCTCGCCTCGCTCGCGATTCTACCCCATCGGGCCGGGAGCTTCGCGGCGGGACCCCCGAGCGATGGCTTCCGGGGTCCTGGTCTCGGTCATCAGCGCCCGGGGACCTGCCTCGCCAGGCACTCTTCGCAGATGGAATGGGTAAACTGGACGCCCGCGTGCGCCTCGAGGTAGCGCTCGAGGGCTTCCCAGTAGTCGTTTTCGTTCCGCACCTTCTTGCACCAGGCGCAGATCGGGATCAAGTTCTGAAGCTCGACGAGCTCGCGCAGGTCCTCGAGCACGAGCAGGACCCGCCGGACCCCACCGTGGTCGAACGCCGAGGTGGTGACGAGCAGGTGAGCCTCGGTCGTTCCGCCGTTCCTCCGCAGGTCCATGCGCGCGTGCGCCCGGCTCACGCCCTTCCCGGACATCGCGGCGGCCACGCCGTTCCGGACGACGCAATCCTTGCAGACCTCGGCCTGACCGCACCCCTCCGCGCTCTCGAAGGAGTGGACGCAGCGCAACGCGTCGCCGACCCGACGGCGCAGCACGATGTCCCCGGGGGCGACGAGCGCCGCGGCGGACCGGTTGACCGCGAGCAGGACGACATCCGAGTCCGCGATGAAGACCGGGATCGGCATCGCGTCCAGCACGGCATCGAGAAAACCGGCGCTCCCGAGATCCGCTGACTTCATTCCACCTCCATTCGGCCCGATGCCCGCCCACCGCGCCAACCGGGACCCGCGGGCGGCCGGCGGATAATCTCGATGCCGAACGCATCCGAGTCAAGCGCCGCCCCCGGCGTACGAACCGTGGTAAGATCGCGCCAGAAGCAACCAAGCGGCGTCTCAAGAGTCCGCTCGACGCCGTGGAAGGTTCAGGCATGACCTCGGCCCAACCGCCGGGAGGAGGATTTTGCGCTCCCCAGCCCGGGAGCATGGTCGGGCACTACCGGATCGTCGGGGAAATCGGGCGCGGCGGGATGGGCGTCGTCTACCGGGCGCTCGACGTGAACCTGGAGCGCGAGGTCGCCCTGAAGTGCCCTCGGCCCGACGTTGCCCCCGACGCCAAGCTCCTGCGCCGGTTCCTCCACGAAGCGAGAACGGTGTCGAGGCTCCCTCACCCGAACATCATCCCGGTCTACGAGGTGTTCGAAGACAC
The DNA here is from genome assembly GCA_020073205.1 of Terriglobia bacterium. NCBI lineage: Bacteria > Pseudomonadati > Acidobacteriota > Terriglobia > Terriglobia bacterium. Next base: position 16,385 of record JAIQFR010000008.1, on the reverse strand, counting down.
CGGCCACCCCTGGCTCGCCAGCGAGCTGGTGGAAGGCGAGGATCTTCGCGCGGCGCTGTCGCGCCGGGGCCCCCTGCCGGCCGAGGAGGTGCTCGCCCACGCGGAGGGGTTGACCGACGCCCTCGCCGCGGCCCACGCGAAGGGGATCCTCCATCGGGACATCAAGCCCAGCAACGTCCTGATCGGAACGGACGGCCGGGCGAGGCTCGCGGATTTCGGCATTGCCGGGGCGATCGCGTCCGGCTCGGAAGACGCGACGACTCGGAGCGCCTCCCTCACGGGAGACGGACACGTGGTCGGCACGCCGGGCTACATGTCCCCCGAGCAGGTCCTGGGCAAACCCCTCGACGATCGGAGCGACATCTTCTCCCTGGGAGCCGTGCTCTACGAGATGTGCACGGGGCGCCCCGCGTTCGGCGTCACCGGGCAGGGCGATTGGGTGGACGCGCTCCTCCACCGCGAGCCCCAGGCCATCTCCCGGTTCAACTACGACGTCCCCGAGGAGCTGGAGCGGATCGTCCGGAAGTCGATCGCGAAGCGCGCCGACGAGCGGTACCAGCACGCGAGCGAGATGCTGGTGGACGTGCGGGCGATCCGTCGGAGAATCGAATCCGGCTCGCAATCCGGGGAGAAACCCAGACCCGTGCCCCGGCGCTCGCGAACGTGGCTTCTCGTTGGGGCTCTGACGTGCGTGGTCGCGCTGCTCGCTCCTCTCGGCGTCGGGGAGATTCGGAAACTGCTCCGGCAGGATCATCCGCCGGCGCCGGGGACGCCCCGGCAGCTGACGGGTGGTCCCGCCTGCGAGCAGAATCCCGTGCTTTCTCCCGACGGAAGCCTCGTCGCCTACGTGTCGGACGAGTCGGGTACCCCCGAGGTCTTCATCATGGACGTCCGAGGCGGGACACCGCTTCAGCGGACGCGAGGGCAGGCGGTCGATGGCAAGCCGGCGTGGTTTCCCGACGGAAGCGCCATCGCCTTCACCGGGCATCGGGACGGGAAGCCGGCCATCTTCAAGATCCCGAAGCTCGGAGGATCCCCCGTTCTCATTGTCCTCGACGCGGCCTATCCCGCCATCGCTCCGGACGGTGACCGGATCGCTTTCTCCCGAAGGGATGCCTCGGGGCGTCTTAGGATCGCGGTCGCCCCGCTTTCCGATCCGTCGCGCTTCCAGATCCTGACGCACGACGGCGACGGGATCTTTTTGCACGCCAATCCCGCCTGGTCCCCCGACGGCACGACCCTGTGCTACGAGGACTTCAAGGACATCTGGACCGTGCCGTCCGCGGGCGGGTCGGCCCGCCCGTTGACCCTGGATCACGCTTCGTCCACCGATTGCGCCTGGTCCCCGAGCGGGAGCCGGATCTACCACTCGTCGTTGCGACAGGGAACCGCGGCCCTCTGGTGGATCCCCGTGCGCGGCGGAGACCCGGTCCGTCTCACGATGGGCGTGGGGACGGAAGTCCAGCCGAGCGTGGCGCGGGACGGAGCCCGGCTCGCGCATTCCACCGCCGTGGCCCAGCCCGACATCACGCTCTTCGACACGCAATCCGGCGACCAGCTCCGGCTGCCAGGCTTCCGGGAGGACGGCTCCCCGGCGCTCGCGCCGGACGGGAGCGCGGTCGTATGGGTTTCCGCTCGGGACGGGAAGCTCGACCTGTGGCTCCAACCCCTGTCCGGCGTCCACCCCGCCGGCCCGCCGAGACGCCTGACCGACCACCCCGGAGACGGCCTGTCAGCGCCAAGCTTCTCCCGGGACGGGAAGTGGATCGCTTACTACAGGGTCTTGGAGGGCCAGCGCGACATCTGGGTGATTCCGGTCTCGGGCGGACCGCCCACGCGCTTCACCGACGATCCTGCCACGGACTTGCACCCCTCGTGGTCGCCCGACGGCGCGAGCCTCGTCTTCTCCTCCGATCGCGACGGCCGCCCGCACCTCTGGGTCCAGCCCATCGCGAACGGGCGTTCCAACGGCCCCGCGAGAAGGCTCACCTCCGGCGCGACTTTCGATTACTCCCCGGCCTGGTCGCCCGATGGGGGGCGGATCGCTTTCGTCGGGCAGACGCCCGTGGAATCCGAGGTGTGGGTGATCGAGGCTGCCGGGGCGTCGCCGCCGCGCCGCGTGACGCGCGGCGCGTGGGCGCAGTGCGGGAGATGGCTGCCTTCCGGAACCGAGATCCTGGTCAGCGGAGAATGGGACAGAGGAAGGATCGAGGCACGCCGCGTCTCGCTCGCCGATGGCCGGAGCACTCCGCTTCAGCCTGGGTTCTCATTCGGGAGCGGGACCCCGTCCGGAGAATTCGACGTCTCGCACGACGGGCGCGTTCTCGCCTTCGTCCAGGTCGACACCAGGGGAGATCTCTGGGTCCTCGAGGCGCCGCCGGGCAACTATTGAGGGATGCGGGGGACCACTCGGCCTCCGCTTCGAAATAACGGGTCAGGAATAAGGAGACGACGATGGCGAAGAAGAAGGCGGCCCGGAAGAGTATCACGGTAGCGAACCTGGTAGCGGCTCTCTCGGCGAGCGAGATGTACCTCTGTGGCGTGCGTCAGGCCTTGATAAGCATGGGTCCCAACAAGCGGGTGCCACCGCCACTCCCCGCTCCACACTGGGGTCTGTTCGTCGCGGGTCGGCGCTCGATCGACATCAACCCCGTGCCGATCTGTCTGCCGCGGGGCGGTAAGTGCTGGCCAGATGGGCTGGTTCCGCCGGAGAAGGGAGGGAACGGGAAGCGGCTCACGGGCGGGACGCGCAGGTAGCGACATGGCCGCAAGCGGCGTCGATCGCATCCGCTGCGTGCAGCTGGTGCTGACCGCGGAGTGCAACCTGCGCTGCGCGTACTGCTTCCAGAACGCTAGGGGGCGCGGACGGATGGGCTCGCGAGTTCTCCGGCGCGCCGCCGACCTCCTGCTCGAATCACGCTCGCCGGAAGGGGAACTCGCTTTCTATGGAGGAGAGCCGCTTCTCGAGTTCCCCCGCATCCGTGAGGCCGTGCGCTACGTCGAAAAGGCCACCCCTCCCGGCAAGAGGATTCGGTTCTCCCTTTCGACCAACGGCACCTTGCTGGACGACCGGATCGCCGCGTTTCTGTCCGACCATAGGGTCGAGACGCAGATCAGCTTCGACGGAGTGCCCGCAGCGCAGAGGCTCCGCGGGGTGGGGACGTTCGCCCGCCTCGACCGGCTGCTCGATCGCCTCTCGCGCCGGTTCCCGAGCTTTCTCCGCGAGGACGTCGCCATCGCGATCACGCCCACGGTCCGCGCGCTCCCGTACCTGGCCCGATCCGTCCGCTACTTCCTCGACAAGCGAGTCACGACGATCCACATGGCCCCCCCGACGACCCACGACCTCGATTGGACACCGGGTACGGTGAAGGAGATCGAGCGCCAGTTCGAGCAGATCCGCGAGGTCTGCTCGCGCCACTTCCGGCGGGAGGCGACGATCCCCCTGACTCTACTGAGGCGGACAAGCGCCGTTCACGCCGGTATGCCGCGCCATGCCCCGATCTGCGCCGCCGCGACCGGCGAGAGGCTCGCGGTGGACGTGGACGGGCAGGCGCACGGCTGCGCTGCGTTCGCCGAATCTTACCAGTCCCTCCCGGCCGGAATCCTGCGCGACGGCCTGCGGGCGATGCGCCTGGGCGATCTCCGCGACCGCTCCTTCACCAGGCGCCTCCGGCGGTATCAGGAAGCCGCGCGCTCCGCGAGCCTGTTCCATTCCAAGGAGGCGAAACACTCGTTCCACGGCCGTTGCCGAGCCTGCCGGTTCGTCGAATCCTGCAGGATCTGCCCGCTCGGGACCGGGTTCATCCCCGGAAACCGCGATCTTCACCGGATCCCCGATTTTCCTTGCGCATTCAATCGGGAGGCGCTCCGGTCGCGCGAGCGGTTGCCTTATCTGCCGGACGCGAACGATGTCTTGACCGGCCGGGCACCCATTCCCGAGAAGGTCCGGGAATTCGAGGAGTTCCTCTCCGTCGCTTGGACGGGCGGCTAGATGAACACCGCTGGGTGTTCTACTTCGGCGCCCGCTTCGAGAACTCCCACGTCCGGGTGTCCACCAGGATCTTCTCCCCCGCCTCGACGAATAGCGGGACCTTGACGGTCCTGCCGTTGGTCAGGGTGGCGTCCTTGAGGTTCTTCCCCGACTGGGTGTCGCCGCGCGCGCCGCCGCCGACCATCTCGATCTCCGCCTCCACGAACTGCGGCAGGCTCACGCCGACCGGCTTCCCGTTGAAGATCACGGACGAGAGCGTGAGCCCCTCGGTGAGCCAATCCGCGGCCTCCCCCACCTGCTCCCTCGGAAGCGAGAACTGGTCGTAGCTCTGCACGTCCATGAAGTTGCAGCCCTCGCCGTCGTCGTAGAGGAACTGGATCTGCCGGAACTGCACGTCCGGCTCGTCGAACTTCTCGCCCGACTTGAACGTGCGGTCCTGGAGGGTCCCCGTGATGATGTTCCGCATCTTGGTCCTGACGAGGGTGGCCGCGCCCCGCGCCGACGGAGTCTGCACCGTGTAGTCCTCGATCGCATACGGCTCGCCGTCCATCAGCACCCTGAGCCCCCTCTTGAAATCCGACGTGGTCAGCATGGCGCCCCGTCCTCCGCGTCACCGCGCCGCGGCCGGCGGTGCGGGGAATTCGCCCTTGAGGGCACCTTCCACGATCCGCCTCGCGTCCGCGGGAAAATCCTGCTTCAGGATCCACTCGAGATAGTCCCGGTGCTCCCGGGCGACGTCCCGAATCGCCTTCCCCTGGTGCTTGCCGAACGCCAGCACGACCTCCCCGTTCCTCCAGAGGAACTTCCCCGACAGGTCGGCCGCGCCCGGCGGGGCGGGAGGCCGGCACCAGGCGTCGAGCTCCGCGACCGAGCGCGGGAGGTCCAGGTACCTCCCGAGCTGCGCTTCCAGGACCTCGAGCGCCGCGTCCGCGTCCGCCTCGGCGCCGTGCGCTCCCGCGTGCTCGCGCCCCAGGTAGAACGCCACCGCGGCGGCCAGGTGCCTCGGCTCCTTGCGATGGAAGATCGCCATCGCATCGATCACGCGTCGCCGCGGGAGCGCGAGGTCGAGCCCCGCCTCCCGGAACTCCCGGTCCAGGAGCGGAACGTCGAACCTCAGGATGTTGAATCCCGCGAGGTCGGACTCCCCCAGGAACTCCAGGAGGCTCCGCGCGATCCGGCGGAACTCCGGGGCGTCGCGCACGTCCTCGTCGCGGATCCCGTGGATCGCCGTGGCCTCGGCGGGAATCGGCCGGCCCGGGTTCACGCGCCGCGTGCGCCCGTCCCTGCCGCCGTCGGGGTCCACCCGCCGAACCGAGATCTCGACGATCCGGTCCGTCGCGGGATCGGTCCCCGTCGTCTCGAGATCGAAGAAGGCCAGGGGGCGATCGAGGCGGAGGTTGTTCATCGGGATCCCCAGGTCGCGTCGACGGACCGAGTAACTTATCCGCACCCTGTGCCCTTCCGCAAGCTCCGGGCGCCGGACGGACGCCCCGCCGGGAGCTATAATCCCGCTCCCGCGAGCGAACAGGAGGAAGCGGCGAATGCGCACTCGCATGCCCGAGATCCGCACGGTCCCGGTGGCGGACATCGAGATCCCGATGGAGCTGTCGCGGCTCTACGACCTGGTCTACAACCTCTGGTGGACCTGGTCCTCGCGGGCCCACCTCCTCTTCAGCTCCATCGACCCCGTCCGGTGGATCCGCTACCGCAATCCGGTGGAGCTCCTGATCAACGTCGAGCCACACCGGTGGGAACCGCTGCTCCTCGACGAGAACTTCATGTCATCCTACGAGGCGGTCGTCGAGGCGTTCGACGACTACCTCGCCGGAAGCGACACGTCGTGGTTCCGCCGGACCTTCCCGGACTACGACGCCGGCCCGTTCGCCTACTTCTCGACGGAGTTCGGCTGGCACGAGAGCCTCGGGATCTACTCGGGCGGACTCGGCGTGCTGTCCGGCGATCACTGCAAGTCCGCCAGCGACCTCGGGCTCCCGTTCGTCGGCGTCGGCCTCCTCTACCGCCGGGGGTACTTCCTCCAGACCGTGGATGCCGACGGCGAGCAGCAGCACTTCTACCCCGACTTCGACGTCCGCAGGCTCCCGGTGCTCCCCATCGTCGGTCCCGGCGGCAAGGAGGTCCGGGTTTCCGTGGAGCTGCTCGAGCGCAAGGTGCACCTGAGGCTCTGGAAGGCCACCATCGGGCGGGTCCCGGTCGTCCTTCTGGACTCCGACGTCCGCGAGAACGCGCCGGCCGACCGCCAGATCACCTCCATCCTGTACGTCCGCGGCCGCGAGATGAGGCTCTGCCAGGAGATCATCCTGGGGATCGGCGGAGTTCACGCGCTGCGCGCCCTCGGGATCGAGCCGGCCGTCTGGCACCTCAACGAGGGGCACTCGGTGTTCGCCTCGCTCGAGCGCCTGCGGGAGAAGGTCCTGAAGGAGCGGCTCCCGTTCGCCGAGGCGCTCCGCCGGGTCGCGGACAACGCGGTGTTCACGACCCACACACCGGTCCCGGCCGGCAACGAGGTTTTCGACGCGCCGCTGGTGCGGGAGTACTTCGAGGACTGCGCGAAGCGCTGCGGCGTACCGGTCGACGACCTGCTCGCCCTCGGCCGCGCCACGCCGGACCGGGACGACGGACAATTCAACCTCACGGCCCTCGCGATCCGGACCACCCGCCAGACGAACGGCGTGAGCGAGCTGCACGGCCGGGTCGCCGACAAGATGTGGCGACATCTCTGGCCGAAGACGGACGACGCGGCGGGCGAGCAGCGGATCACGCACATCACCAACGGCGTGCACGTCCCGACCTGGCTCGGCCCGGAGCTGGGGGACCTCCTGAGGCGCAGGCTCGGAAGCGGGTTCCTGTCCCGCCTTCTCGACCCCGGCTTCGGCGAGGCGGTCATGGCGATTCCCGACGCCGAGTTCTTCGAAGCGCACCAGGCGCAGAAGAAGCGGCTCATCGACTTCGCGCGCGAGCGGCTCATCGGCCAGTTCGCCCGTCACGGGCGGTCGCCCAAGGAGCTGCGGCAGCTCGAGAGCCTCATGGACCCCGCCGTCCTCACCCTCGGCTTCGGGCGACGATTCGCGACCTACAAGCGCGCCGACCTGATGTTCCACGACCCCGGCCGGCTCCGCTCCATCCTGACGGCGTCGGGGAGGCCCGTACAGATCCTGTTCGCCGGCAAGGCGCATCCGGCGGATCGCCCGGGCCAGGAGCTCATCCGGCGGATCTTCGAGGCTTCGCTCACCCCCGCGCTCGAGGGCCGGATCGTCTTCATCGAGAACTACGACATGCGGGTCGCCCGGAGGATGGTCCAGGGGGTGGACGTCTGGCTGAACACGCCGAGCCGCCCGCACGAGGCCAGCGGCACCAGCGGCATGAAGGTCGCGGTCAACGGCGGACTCAACTTCAGCGTGCTCGACGGCTGGTGGTGCGAGGGGTACGACCGGTCGCACGGCTGGGTCATCGGGAGCGGGCAGGACAATCCGGACCTCGCGGCGCAGAACCGCGAGGACGCCGCGTCCTTCTACCAGGTCCTGGCCGGGGAGATCGTCCCCTGCTTCTACCGGCAGGATCCGGCGTCGGGTCTCCCCGTGGAGTGGATCGCGCGAATGAAGCGCGCCCTGGCCAAGCTCACCCCGCGCTTCAGCACCGAGCGGATGCTCCGCGACTACGCGAGAAAGGCGTATCTCCCCGCCGCGCTGGGAGAGGAGCCGGGGGCCGCCATTCAGGAATCCCAGTTCTGGCAGCCCTGACGGAGACGACGGCGGGGCAGGAGCGTTCGAGATGAAGCGAAGCGACAGCGACACGCCGCGGGCGGACACGAACCGGACCGGCCTCTGCGAGGAAGCGCAGGCCGACGGGGTACCCTGCTACGAGCTGGGCCGGCCCTGCGAGACGTGCGAGCGCGCGCGCCCGGAGTCCCTGGAGCCGAACGTGACGAAGCCGCCGCGGAAGCCCCGGGGCAAGAAGGCCTGAGCGCGGGTTGCCGGGACCCGCAGGAGATACAGCGCCTCCCGGCGCGCCCCGCCACCGGGGGGATAGGGGGGAGCGCGCCGGGAGGTTTCCGAGCGTCAGGGTCGTGTGTCTGAGCGCCGCAGGTTCGTCACCGCCGCGGGCGGGACGTTGTCGGTAGGCGTCCCCTGAGCGTGCGCCGCGACCGAGACGTTGCCGTTGGCGTCCACCGCGAAGGCACTGTAGCTGTAGACCGTACCGTTGGTGAGGCCCGCGTGGACGTAACTGTCCGCCGTCCCCGGCGCGGCCGGCTCCTGCGTGACCGCGAAGCCGTCCACCGGGCTCGTCGGGTACCTCCCGTCGATGCGGTAGCGCAACACGGTGCTGGCGAAGTCCGCATCGGACGGGTCGGTCCAGGTCAACGTGTTCTGCAGGTTCGACGGCGTTGCGGCGAACCCGGACGGCGCCGCCGGCGGCGTCTGATCGTCTACCGGCTGCGCAGTCGGCCGGAAGGCCACGTCGTTGGTGAGGAGCACCTGGTCCGCCCTGGCCTGGGCATCGCGACCGCCCAGCTCGACGGTGTGGAGCCCCTGCGTCAGGGTGTAGGACCGCCCCGCGACCCAGGTCCAAGCGCCGGTCGTAGAAGCCGTCACCGTTTGCCGAGCGGCGCCGTCCACCGACTCGAACCAGGTGTCGGAAGAGGTGCTCGGGCCGTAGATCCTGAGCCACAGGTACCAGGTACCGGCGGTCGGGATGTTGATTCCGAGGGTCGCGGTGCCGGACGGGCTCGAGGCCGTCCCGGTCGCGGTGCCCGACGGCGTGTCGATCCAGCTGCCGCCGAAGCCACCCGACCCCGACTGGATCCGCACCGGCGCGACGAGGATCCCCGCCTCCGCCTCGGAGCGGAGGTAGCTGTAGGTGCTCGCGCTGGTGGTGAAGGTCTGGTCGGGCGACGAGGTCGAGGCGTTCCCCGCCGCGTCCGCGCTGCGAACGTGGTACTGGTAGGTCGCGGACGGGTCGAGCCCCTGGAGCGTGACCGAGTGGCTCGTCACCTGGGTCGCATCCACGTCGGTCTGCTGGTAGCCGGTCTGGCCCGACTTCCGGTAGAAGACCTGACTGTCCGCCGTCTCGTTCGTGGTCCAGGTGATCTGCGCCGTGCTGGAGGTCACGCTGCCGGACTGCACCGAAGATATCGTCGGGGGAGCCGTGTCCGGCGTCGTCGAGAAGCCGGTGGCCTGGTTGTACGTGGAGGTCATCGAGTGGTTCGCGAGATCGAGCACCCCCGATGCGCCGCCGACGACCTGGATCTTGTAGGTCGCGCCCATCGTGAGGTTCGCCGCCGGCACGACCGTCGCGGTCAAGCCGTCGCCGGAGAGCGAGGGCGAGCCGGCGGCTTGCGCCACCGCGGCCCCCTGACCGTCGAGAATCCGCACGGTCGACGACGTGACGGACGAGGCGAGCATCGCCTCGCTGAAGGTGACGGTGGGGTGCACCGAGACCGAAACGCCCGTGGCGCCGTTGGCCGGCGAGGTCGAGGACACCGTCGGAATCGTCGCCGCCTGGACCGTGAAGAGGCCGGACCCGGAGCCGAACACCTGGTCCGGATTCGTCACGTCCAGGTTGGTCGCGCCAGCCGCGGCGGATCCGCCCACGGTCACGTTGGCCGTGATCTGGGTGCAGGAGTTCACCGTGACGGAGTTCACGGTGATGCCCGCGTTGCCCGTCTGCACGGTGGCACCGGACATGAAATTGGTGCCGGTGAGGTTGAGGGAGAGCGTCCTGCCCTGCTCAGCTGCGGAGGGCGCGCTGAGGGTGACCGTCGGACGCGGCCACCCGGATATCGCGTTCGAGTAGTTGACGCTTAGGTTCCCGGTGGTGTCGTAGGCCTTGACCGCCAAGTACCAGGTGGTGCAGTCGGTGAGCCCGTTGATCGTGGCGGAAGTCACGTTGCCAACGTTCTGGCTGTTGGTATAGGCCCCCTGCGAGGTGCCCCAGTAAACCCGATATCCGGCCAGATCCGAATCGGAGACCGGGTTCCACGTCAATGAGATCGTACCCGCGGAAGCGGTCAGTGCCGCGAGCGAGGTGACGACCGCGAGGAGCGCGATGCGGCGATGAATGTCTCGCATTCCCGGGCTCTCCTATGAGTCGGTGTCCCAATGCGGGGAATGCCTTAATGCCAGCGCCGTGCCATGCTCAGGACAATCGAATCGTTACCGGTAAACCTTTGGGAGATAGCCGCTTGCGGTAACCGTACATTTGCGGTCCGCCGCCGCGCATACTTGCCGAAGGTTACTGCATTGTAGGGAGGGCAAGACGAACATACTCGGAATCGAAATTGAAACTGCGGAGGCCGATCTTCCGATTTCGGGTCGTCACTCCCAGAATTTCCACGCCGGCTTCCGGTGCTCGTCGCCCGATTCCAGGACCACGTCGTGCACGGAGAACTGCGGCAGGGCGGAAGCGACGAGATCGCGGAAGCGCACCGGATCCGCGTCCGGGCCGGCGTGGTTCGCCGGGTTCGTCGCCACCGCGACGATCCTCATCGGACGAACCACCTGGAACCGGCCGTTCGCCTTCAGCCAGGCCTTGAAGTAGATCGGGGCGACGTTGATCCGCGTCGCGTCGCGAACGACCAGGATGCACCGGAAGGTCGACCGCACCAGCGGGATCATGAACTCGTCGTTGAGCCCGTGCGGCAGGACGACGGTCGAGGCCGGGGCTTTTCCCTGCGACTCCAGCGCGCGAGTCGGGTCCTCGAGCCCGGGAGGGAGGACGCCGATGGCCTTCCCGCGCGCGTCGAGGAGCGCCGCGGCCCCGGACGACGCGGTCTCCTCCCAGGCCACCCGGGCCGCCTCCTCGCAGGGCGGCACCGAGAGGGTCTCGACCACGTAACGCGTCGCCGCCGCGGAGCGCTCGGGCGACGGGGAATAGCTGGATCCGACCACGAGGATCGTCCCGTCCACGGTCCCGGGCGCCGCGAACGCTCGACGCTCCCAACCGCCGTCCACCACGACGAGTCCGCCGGAGACCTCGCCGAGCCGAGCGAGCACCTCCGCCATTCCGTGGGTTTCGGAGGGACCGTGGAGATCGACCTCGCCACCCCGGAAGACACGGTAGAGGCCGACGGGACCCAGGGGAGTCTGCCAGGACGTCGCCTCGACCAGCTCGAGGCCGCCCTCGGCCGTCCTCACCGTGTCCGCTGCCGTGGCCACGAAGGCCCCGTCCGGGAGCGCGAGCCGTGTCACCGGCTGCGCCGCCGGGACCTGTTCGAACTCGATCTCGAGAGGGAGGCGGGGCGCCGAGGTAACGGCGATCGGCCACGATCGGGCGTGAATCCGGCGAACCAGGTACGACAGGACCGTGCGCGTCCCGGAGCGGGCGTGGAGCCCGAGGATCGCGACCCTTTGGCACCCCGCCGCCACCACGCGATCGAGGAGGTCGGGACCTTCGGGAAGCTTGGGCTTGCGCTCGAACATGCCTCCGCCCCCGCGGCACCGGGGGCGGGAGGAGCTCCCTTCGGCCGGGCCGCAGGGGAGATTCTAGCAAGACGCGGTCAGCTGTGGGACGCCCCCACCGGCGTGATCACCGGACGGAGGATGAACGGGTGCTCGCCGTTCGTCGCGTTGACCTGGACCGACATCGCGGCGTCGAAGTCCAGCGTCACCGCGGTGGGCTCGCCGCTCGTCACGGTCAAGGACACCGGCACGTCGACCTTGCCCGAAGGAACGAAGATCGGGTCCACCTGGTCCGCGGCATCGGCGGTGGCGCCGGCCCGGACCAGCTCGGCCGAGTCGATCTCGAGCCGTATCCTGGAATACGACCCCGGCGGCACGTCCGCGGTTGCGACCACCACCGTCTTGCCGTTCCGGTAGTCGAGCAGGTTGACCTTCATGCCGGCGCCGGCGACCACGTTCTGCAGCTCCATCGAGGTCCCGCCGGTGTCCGACGAGGTCCCGCTCGTTTCCGGCGGGTACAAGATCATGTCCTTGAGGGTCACGTTCACGGCTTTGACCCCGGTCAGATCGAGGGGCGCGTCGGTCAGAAGTACGGCGACGTTCCCGCGCGACGGGATCGTGGTGTTCGATGTGCACGCGGTCATCGTGGCGACGATGATCGCCAGGAGGAAGATCGTCACGGGCCTACGCATCGGGAGCCTCCTTCGGGGCATGGACCGCCCCGGTATCGTCCGGTCGGCGGCCTGCCTTCGGCACGCCTCGGGTTACGACATGCAAGCCGCAAGCCCCTTCGAGAACTTCCGGGCCGGGAGCGCGAAAACGCGCCGCTGGGGCGTCGTGTGAGCAGATTCGCCGCGTCGAAATGACGAACGCGATGTAAGAAGGTCGATCCGGGCGGCGTGAGGAGTGTCGTGGTGTTGCCGGCGAAGATCGATGGAGGCGGCGACCGGATTTGAACCGGTGAATGACGGTTTTGCAGACCGTTGCCTTACCACTTGGCTACGCCGCCATGCGAAGCGTTCAATCATAGTTCGGGCCGCCTAGGCGGTCAACGCGGCGGATTCGGCCGGCGGTCCGGCCGGGGTTGACGGTCGACGCCGGTCGTCGTAGGGTGATGGCGGTTCCGTTAGGGGTGCCGGGAGAGTTCCCGGCTGAGAAAAAACCCTCGAACCTGAACTGGATCATACCAGCGTAGGGAAACGGGACGTGCCCGCAGGAATCCTCTCCCAGGCTCCTTCGGACCGTTCGCCCTCGCGCTCAGGGTCGGCAGGACGGTCCCGATCGGAACCAGGGACCGCACCTCCCGACCGGGAGGCCGCGATGGAATCGAATTGCATCCCGCATTGGGCGCGCGCGTTGACGGCTTGCGCGCTCGCGGCCGCGTGGCTCGTCGTCCCGCCGGTCGTGCGAGCGAATGCCGGGGAAACCCCACCGCCGCCGTCGAGCGGCGACGAGAAGCCCGCCGAGGGAAAGAAGAAGCCGAAGCGGCTCCCCCCTCTCGTCGAGAGCGTGATCGTCACGGCGACCACGGCCGAGGAGGGGAAGGACGCCGCCACCTTCACCAACGTCTCCCGTGAGGAGATCGAGGCGCGCGATCGCGGCCAGGACCTCGCGATGATCCTCGCGGACACGCCGAACGCGTACGCCTACAGCGACGCAGGGAACGGGATCGGCTACAGCTACCTCAGCGTGAGGGGGTTCCGTCAGGAGCGGATCGCGACCTACATCGACGGGATCCCGCTGAACGTCCCGGAGGACCACGCGCTGTACTTCATCGACCTCGCCGACCTCGCCGGGGGGCTCTCGAGCCTCCAGGTCCAGCGGGGCACCGGCACGGCGCTCTACGGGTCGCCCGCGGTCGGCGGCGCGGTGCGGCTCGAGACCGGCCACCTCGATCCGGTCGAGGGCGGACAGCTGACCATCGGCGTCGGCTCGTTCGGCACGCGGCGGCTCGATTTCCGTTACGGCGGGCCGATCGCCGGGGGCCGGTGGGCCTTTTCGGCGCGAGCCGCGCGCGTCGAGAGCGACGGCTACCGCGTTCCGGCCTGGACGCGCCACACGCTCTTCCAGCTCGCGCTCGAGCGATACAGTGACGACCAGGTGCTCCGCATCCAGCTGTTCGGCGGCCCCGAGCACACCCAGCTCTCCTATTACGGCGCCCCGATCGAGTACCTCCGCGGCGAGATCACGGGGAACGCCGACCACGACCGCCGGATCAACCCGATGGCCCCCGGCGAGACCGACAACTTCGTCCAGCCGCATCTCCACGTGCTGCACGACTGGAAGATCGCGGAGGGTCTCTTCCTCCACGACGCCGCCTACGTCGTGGTCAACGACGGCTACTTCATGCAGCACGACGACCTGTTCGACGGCTACGTCACGTCGTACGACCCCGACGGGACGCCCGAGATCGTCCGACCGGTCGAGAATGCGTGGCGGCGGCGCTGGATCGGCGGACGGGATCTCGGATGGGTCCCGCGCCTCGTCTGGGACCACCCCGGCGGCACGCTGACCGCCGGCCTGTTCCTGCAGGACCACGCGCTGCGGCACCAGGGGTCGCTTCGGGCGGGAACCGTCTGCGCGCCGGGGGACCCGACCGGCCCGTGCGTCGATCCGGAGCCGCTCGACTCGGCGAAGACGTTGTACGACTACACGAACTCCAAGGCGACCGTGTCGGCCTTCGCCCGCGAGACGTGGCGCCCCCTCCCCCGGCTCGCGCTCCATTTCGAGGCGCAGGCGACGCGCCACCGGTTCTCGATGTCGGACGACGCGATCCGGCACTTCTCGTGGAGCGCGACGTACTCGTTCTTCACGCCGAGGATCGGCGTCAACTGGAACCCAACCGACCATTTGGGCTTCTACGCCACGGCGTCCGACGCGGCGAGCGAGCCGGCGTTCGCGAGCGTGTGGGACCCCGAAGACCCGTATTCCCTGCCCACCGGCGCCTTCAGGAGCGGCAGCCTGTCGAGCCGGGAATTCACGGATCCTCGGGCCCGCCCCGAGAAGCTGAACGACTACGAGGCGGGAGCGACGTGGATCTCGGGGGCGACGAAGCTGAAGGTCGCGGCTTACGAGATGCGGTTCCGCGACGAGTTCGTCCCCGAGGGTGGGCTCGACCAGGACGGCTTGCCGATCACGGTCAACGCGGGCCGCTCGCTCCACCGCGGGATCGAGCTCGAGGCCTCGGGGCGGCTGCCCGGAGAGGTGGACGTGTCGGCCTACCTCGCCGCGAGCCGCGACGTGCTCCAGAGCTTCACGATCTACGGCAGCGACGCCTCCGGCGCGCCGATCCGCGTCGACGACTCCGGGAACCGGATCGCGGGGTTCCCGGAGAGCACCGCGCGCATCCGGGTGTCGCGAGCGTTCGGAATGGTGCGCGCCACGCTGGGCGCGCGCCGGATCGGCACGATCTTCCTCGACAACAGCGAGGACGAGAGGAAAGACCCCGCGGCCCGCCTCGCGCCGGACTACGTCTCGAAGCGGATCGGACCGACCACGGTGGTGGACGCACGGGCGAGCCTCGACCTGACGCGGCTCGTCTCGAAGCGAGGCGCCACGCTCCGCCTCGACCTCTTCGTGGACAACCTGCTCGACCGGCGCTACGTGGCGATGGGGTATTCGTACCCGAGCGCCGATTTTTCGTCGTTCTACTCGGAGTTCTTCCCCGGAGCGACTCGAAACGTCCTCCTGGGCCTGACCTTCGGATTCTGATGGGCCCGCTGGATCTGGGGGTCGTGGCGGCGTACCTCGCCGCGACCGTGTGGCTCGGGGTGCGCGGGGCCCGGCGCGCGGCGGACCGGACCGACGACTACCTCCTCGCCGGCCGGACCTTGAGCCTGCCCGCGTTCGTGGTGGCGCTGGTGGCGACCTGGTACGGCGGGGTGCTGGGCGTCGGCGAGTACAGCTACCTCCACGGCCTCTCCAACTGGCTCGTGATGGGGGTCCCCTACTACGTCGGCGCCCTGCTCTTCGCGGCGCTGTTCGCGAGGAAGGCGCGGATGGCGGCGGGGTACACCGTCCCGGACCTCCTGTTCGACACCTACGGGCGCGGCGCCGGGATCGTGGGAACCGTGACGGTGCTCGCGCTGTCGCTCCCCGCAGCGTACCTCCTGATGCTCGGCGTCCTGCTCCGGAGGGTGACCGGCTGGGACCAGCGATTCGCGGTGGTGGCTTCCGCCCTGTTTTGCTTCTCCTACATCGCCGCCCGCGGCTTCCGGTCGGTCGTGCGGACCAAGGGCCTGCAGTTCGGGCTCATGTACGGCGGCTTCCTCCTCTTGCTGCCGGTGGCCGTCTGGACCGCCGGCGGCTGGAGCTTCCTGCATCAGAGCCTCCCGGCGGAGCACTTCACCTGGGACGGCGCGCAAGGAGCGGGATACGTGGCCGCGTGGTACTTCATCGCCCTCGAGACCCTCGTCGAGCCCACCTTCTACCAGCGCTCCTTCGCCGCGAGGTCACCCCGGACCGCGCGGAACGGCATCCTGGTCTCGATCCTCTTCTTCGCGCTGTTCGACGGCCTCACGACCTTCACAGGGATGTACGCGCGCGCGCTGCTGCCGGGGCTCCCCTCGGGGGTGGACGCGTTCCCGGCGCTGGGGGAGAGGCTGCTCCCGGCGGTTCTCCTCGGCGTCTTCTACGCGGGGATGGTGGCGACGGTCATGGCCACGGTGGACTCGTTCCTGCTCGTCGGGGGGGTGACCTTGGGGCGCGATCTGGTGTGGCGGCTCAGCGGCGGGAAGGCCGACCAGATCTTCTGGACCCGCGCGGGTCTCTGCGTCGCGACCGCGGCGTCGGCTGGGATCGCTCTGGCCTCGCGCTCGGTGGTCGCGCTCTGGTACGGGTTCTACAGCGTCGGGACCGCGACGCTGCTGCCTCCGCTCCTGGGGGCGCTCTACCCCCGTCTCCGCCCCGCGCGGCGCTTCGCCGGCTGGGGCATGGTCGTTTCGGGCGCTCTCACCCTCGCGTGGCTGCTTCGAGAG
>JAIQFR010000007.1 GCA_020073205.1 Terriglobia bacterium | reverse complement strand
TTTCGAGAACATCGACCAGCACCGCCTGGAATTCCACTTGCCGTTCGTCGACGGAGCGTTTCTCGAGATCATGTGTTCCGTCCCGCTCGACCGCGCTCTCCGGCACGCGTTCTACATGGAATGGCTCAAGCGATTCCCGGCGTCGACGCTCTCCGTGCCATGGCAGACATATCCCGGACACGTCCCCTGCCCGCTCCCGATCGAAGGATCCCCGTTGTACCAATGGGGCGACGGAGCACGGGGGAGGTTCGCCATTCCGAGGATCCCCGCGGCCAGGCCCGATGGGTGGAAACAGTGGGTAGCTTGGCCAGATTGCGTTCCAGGGGGGGGGAAACCATGCGATTCAATCCTGCAGGACCGGTATCGATCTCGGTTCTCTTGGTCTTGTTCGCCACGGCCGGCGCGCCCGCGGCCACCTACGACATCTACACCGACCAGGCGAGCTTCTTCGCTGCCGCGGGGATCACCTCCCCGACGCAGACCTTCGACGGCTTTCCGAACATGACGTGTCTCGACGGGGAGCTCGAGTGCGCCTCGGTTCCCGGCGTCACGCTCACGTCGTCGCCGGCGAACTACGGCTTCGACACCTACACGTCGATCCAGGCGTTCGACTCCAAGTACGCCGTGACCGCAAGCAACCATCTTTGGGGCGGGTTCGTCCCTTCGAGCGTGACCCTGCCGCAGGTCGTGGTGATGACCTTCTCCCCGGGCGTCGACGCGGCCGGCTTCTACCTGGTGCATCTCGTGCCGTCGGGCGAAGTCCAGACTGTCGCGCCCGCGACCGTTTTCGTCACGTTCGACGACGACACGGCGGAGACTTTCCTGGTGGGGGATCGCGACGGCAACGACCTGACGGCCGAGTACTTCGGCCTGGTCTCGGACGCGAAGATCGCCCTGATCACCGTCGTGTCCGGGTGGATCACGGACAGCATCGAGAACGTCGTCCTGGGGGCCGACCTGGTCGGGATCGACAACCTCAGCTTCGCCGCGACGGTCGCGGACACGCTACCTCCCATCTGCAGCAGGTACCTCCTGGAAGGCGACCCGACGTCTCTGATACGTGGCAACGCCGCCGACACCCGCCCTGGCGACACCGGTATCGCGTCCGTGGCGCTCCTGCCGGGCGCGACCAACCTCAGCCTGCAGGTGGATTCCGATTTCCATCCGGGCATACCGGTCGCTCTGTTCACGGTGACGCAGGCCGACCCGACCCTCGACGGCCGCGGCGGCGTCCTGGCCACGGACCAGGCGGGCAACTCCTGCACGCTGCGGGCCGATTTCGACGCCCTGCCGCCCGGCCCGTTGACGGACGAGGTTCTCTGCTCCGGCGGCGGCATCCTCTTCGAGGTCGGCAATCCGGCGACTCCCGGGGGGACGGCCTCTTGCGGCTCGACCGTCTTCGGCCCGACCGAGCCCGTCCTGCCCCCCGGGTACCAGCCATCGCCCGCCGACGACCCGTTCCCGTGCCGGGTCCTGACCATCGACTCGCCGATCTCCGGGCTCACCGACATGGTCTACAAGAAGGACGGCGTCTTCGACCAGCGTCTGAGGCTCTTGTTCTCGGAGTCGACGGACGGCGGCGTTACGTTCCCGCCCTTCATCGACGTCACCGACAGCGTCCGCGAAATCGCCACCATCGACCCCGACCCGACGCGCCTCGGAGGAAAGGTCCGGTGGACGCCGGTCAAGATCGCCTGCGCCCTTCTCGAGGGGGTCGACTGCAACACCTTCGTCGACTCCGATCCCGACCTCGACGCGGACGGATACCCGCTCTGCTCCGTCACGGGTCTGCCCCTCGACTGCAACGACCAGCGAGACTTCATCCACCCAGGTGCTCCGGAGCTCTGCAACGGGATGGACGACAACTGCGACGGGGTGATCGACGAGGGGAACCCCGGGGGAGGCCGACCCTGCACGGTGCCCGGGAAGCAGGGGGCTTGCGCAGGCGGCACGACCCGGTGCGACAACGGCACCATCGTCTGCGACCAGACCGTCTTCCCCGCAGCCGAGATCTGCAACGGCATCGACGACGACTGCGACGGCCTGACCGACGAGAATCACGTCTTCGCCGGGTACCTGGAGCCGGTGAACCCGGACGGATCGAGCATCTTCAAGTGGAAGAGGACGGTCCCCTTCAAGTTCCAGGCGACGACCTGCTCGGGGGCGCTCGTCTCCTCTGAGCGCCCCAGGATCTCCGTGTTCTTCTACACCTCGGGCATCGTGGGCAGCGACGTGGAGGACGTCGGCTCCTCCGGGAACGCGAACACCGACAACCTCTACCGGTACGATCCGACGGCGAAGCAGTACATCTACAACCTGGACACGAAATCACTGGCGCCGGGGAACGGCTACCTGGTCCGGACGACGCTGGACGACGGCTCGACCCACGACGTGGTGATCTCCGTCCGACGATAGCGGCCGGCGAGGCGGCGCGGCGCCCGAGTGACGCCGGACGCCGCCGCCTCGCTACGCTCCCGTGCGTGCCTTCTCGATCTCCGCGAACTGCTCCCGCGTCAACGGGCTGCAGCGGCTGGAGTAATTCAGCAGCGGCGCGGCCGGGTCGCGGAGGGGAACCCACCTGTCCCCCTCGCGGCCCAGGAAGACCAGGTCCCACCTCATGCCGTCGAGCACCGGGATCACCCCCTCGACGCTCTTGATCCGGCCGTCCTCCCAGCGGAAGGGGACGAGCCTATCGGCCTTGATGTCACGGACGATCGGGGTGTCGTGGCACTCCGCGCATTTCCGCCCCTCCTTCCTGATCGAATGGGCGAAGGAGGGCGCGAAGGTGATCATGGTCTTGCTGCCGTACACGTACGACAGGAAGTTGGCCGGGGTCACCTTACCGTCGTGGTTGACGAGGAAGAGCAGGTTCTTGATCTCGATCGAAGCGTCCTTCCCTTCCTTGAGCCGCGTGTCGATGTGGCAGTTGTAGCAGGTCGGGACGTCCCGGGCATGGCAGGCGGCGCAGTCGAGCCTCCCCCCGTGAACCGTGTGGCTCGCGATGCGGGGGAGGTCGCCATGACACCTCTCGCACCGCGTGTCCAGCACGCCCGGCTGCCGGTAGCTTTCGTAGGCGGTCCCGTCGCCGTGAACCTCCCGCGCGCTGTGGCAGTCCATGCACTTCATCCCCTTCCTGAAGTGCACGTCGGGGTCGTCCTTCTCGACGGGATGGCACCTCCGGCAGGCGGCCTCGAGGACGTCCTTCTCGACGGTGAAGAAGGCCTTGCCGCCCACGTCCTTGCGATGGCACGCGTCGCAGCTCCTGACGTGGCACTTGGACTTGAGGCAGCCGAGGTCCGCGGCGGAAACCCCCGTGAGCCGCTCGAGACCTCCGTTCTCCTTCGAGTACACGCTCTCGATCCCCCGGTTCGTGTAGTGGAGGCTCTTCGCGTAGAAGCTCTCCTCCGAGGGAGGCGCTTCGGCGACCCCCGCGGCCAGGCCGGGAAGACCCGCCACGACGGGGAGGAGAAACACAACGAGGCGGAAGACGGCGCGTTCCATCTTGGCTTCCCCCCGAATGCGGCCGGCCGCGGGTCGCGGCATCGCGCCGCGGCCCGATTGTAGGCCCGTTTCGACGGGGAGATGCCGTCGTATCGAGGGGGCGTCAGACGGCGACGCCGGCGCTGTCGAACACCCCCTCGAAGAGGATGGTGGAGAGGTACCGCTCCCCGGCGTCCGGGAGGACCACCACCATCGTCTTCCCCTTGAATTCCGGCTCGCGGGCAAGGCGGGCGGCGACCGCGACCGCCGCGCCGCAGGAGATGCCGGACAGGATCCCCTCCTCCCGCGCGAGACGGCGGGCGAACTCGACCGACTCCTCGTTCGTCACCCGCTCGACGCGGTCCACCACGGAGAGATCGAGGGTGTCGGGGATGAACCCCGCTCCGAGCCCCTGGATCTTGTGCGGGCCGGGGACGAGCTCGCGCCCCGCGAGCTTCTGGGTGATCACCGGGCTCGCCTCCGGCTCGACGGCGACCGAGAGGATCGGCTTCCCCTTCGTCTTCTCGATGAAGCGGGAAACACCGGTGATGGTCCCGCCGGTGCCGACTCCGGACACGAGGACGTCGACGGCCCCGCCGGTGTCCTCCCAGATCTCCGGTCCCGTGGTCTTCTCGTGGATCGCGGGATTCGCGGGGTTCTTGAACTGCTGGGGGAGGAAATAGTGCTGTGGGTCGCTGGCCGCGATCTCCTCGGCCTTCGCGATCGCGCCCTTCATCCCCTTCGCTCCCTCGGTCAGCACGAGCTTCGCGCCGAAGGCCACCAGGACCTTCCGGCGCTCGAGGCTCATGGTCTCCGGCATGGTGAGCGTCAGGGGGTAGCCGCGGGCCGCGGCGACGTAGGCGAGCGCGATCCCGGTGTTGCCGCTGGTGGGCTCGACGATCTCCATGCCGTGCTTGAGCGTTCCTCTCTCCTCGGCGTCCCACACCATCGCGGCGCCGATCCGGCACTTGACCGAGTAGGCGGGGTTGCGCCCCTCGATCTTCGCCAGCACCGTCGGCCCGCCGGCGGGGACGACGCGGTTGAGCCGCACGAGCGGGGTGCGGCCGATGGAGCGGGTCACGTCGGGATAGAAGGTCGCCATGGCGTATGCTCCCTCGCCCGTGGGCCGGGCGTTGCAAAGACGAACGGCGTTCAATATACTGAACAACGTACACGATGTCAAGCAAGTGTGCGTTATCGTGAACACCGGGGGGCCCATGGACGAGATCAACCTGAGGATCGCCGATCGCCTTCGGCGTCTGCGCCGGGCCGCGGGCCTCAGCCTCGGCGATCTGGCCGAGCGCGCCGGAGTCAGCCGCGCCATGCTCAGCCAGATCGAGACGGAGAAGACGAATCCGACCATCGCGGTGCTGTGGAAGGTGGCCCACGGCCTCGGCGTGCCGTTCTCCGAGCTGCTGGGGACCGAGGAGGCACCCCCGGCTCCGCGCCTCTCCCCCGCGGGCAAGGCCCGGTACCTGTACTCCGCGGACCGCCGATACCGCAGCCGGCCCCTCCTCGGCAACGTTCCCGGCCACCGAGTCGAGCTTTACGAGCTTCGCCTCGAGGCCGGGGCGGTCGAGAACGCGGACCCGCATCCCAAGGGGAGCTTCGAGCAGGTCTACGTGAATTCCGGCCGGCTGCGGATGGATGTGGGGGAGACGACGCACGAGCTCGGTCCGGGCGACGCGATCCTCTTCCCGGCGGACCGCCCGCACCGGTACGAGTCGCTCGGGCGCGCGGCGTTCACGGGGCTCTCCTTGATCCTCTACGGAGGCTGACCCCGGCTTCCTCCGCCGCTAGCGCAGCGGGCGGAGCGAGAACCCGGCCCGCGTCAGGGCCTCCCGCACCGCAGCGAGGATCGACACGGCTCCCGGCGTGTCCGAGTGGACCGAGATCGTGTCGACACGACCGTCGGCGGCGAGGCGCACGGCCTGCGCCGCGGCCTGCTCGGGGTCGAGGATGAGGGCCCCGGGCAGACGCCTCGAGCGCAGGGAACCGTCCGGCTCGTAGACCCGGTCGGCGAACCCCTCGCGGGCCACGTCGAAACCGAGTGCGCGCCAGAGCGGCAGCGCCGGCGACCCCGCCAGTCCGACCAGGACGAGGCCGGAAGCGTCCGTGGAGACGCCTCGCGCGATCGCCCCCGCCACCGCCGCGTCCCTCATGGCCTCGCCGTAGAGGGCGCCGTGGGGCTTCACGTGGCGGAGAGCCGCCCCGAGCCTGAGGGCGATACGCGCCAGCGCCAGGACCTGGGATCCCACGGCCTCCGCGATCTCGTCCGCCGGCATCGGGAGCGCCTCGCGTCCGAAGCGGTCGCGGTCGGGGAACGAGGGATGCGCCCCGATCGCCACCCGGTGCCGGAGCGCCTCGCGCACCGCGGCCGCCATCGTCCTCTCGTCTCCGGCGTGGCCCCCGCACGCGATGTTCGCCGACGTGACGAGCGGGTAGATCGGCTCCTCGGCGGGACCCTCTCCGAGGTCGCAGTTGAGATCGATCTCGCTCACGTCAACTCCTCTCCGCGGGTCTCGGGGAGCAGAAGGACGAGCACGGCGCCCAGGAGGAAGAACGCCGAGGTGAAGGCCAGGGCGACGCCCAGGCCGTACGCGTCCGCCACGGCGCCGATCGTCCACGGCGCGAGCGCGCTCGCCGCCCGCCCCGCGTTGTAGCACAGCCCTTGGGCCGTGCCTCGGATCGCCGAGGGGAACAGCTCGGCGAGCATGGCGCCGAAGACGCTGAAGTAGCCGTGACCGAAGAACCCGACGAGGGGGCCGAGGGCGAGGAGGGCGATGCCGCTCCGCGCCGAGAGGCCGTACGCGGGGACGAGGACCGCGGCGCCGAGCACGAAGGCCTGGAGGGTGGGGCGCCGACCGAACCGGTCCGCGAGAAAGCCGAACGAAGTGTAGCCGAGGAACGCTCCCGCCTGCATCGCCACGATCCACAGGGCCGACCGGGTCACGCCGAGCCCGGCCCCGCCGGCGGCCTCGGGGCCCGCCAGGTAGGAGGGGATCCAGGTGAAGAGCCCCCAGTACGCGAAGAGGAGGCTCGTCGCGAGCGCCGTGGAGACGACCGCGCGCCCGAGGAGCGGCGGCGCGAGCAGGGCCCTCGCGGAGGACGAAGGCCGGCGCCCCGCCCGTCGCCAGATCTCCGGCTCCTCGACCCGCAGCCGGATCCACACGGTGAGCAGCGCGGGCGCGATCCCGAGCGCGAACAGGACCCGCCAGCCGTACGCCGGCAGCACCACCGCGGACAGGATCGCCGCCGCCGCGTATCCGACCGCCCAGCCGGATTGCATGATCCCGATCGCCTTTCCTCGGTGGCGCGCCGGCCAGGTTTCCGCCACGAGGACCGAGCCCGCCGACCACTCGCCCCCGAGGCCGATGCCGACGAGCGCCCTCCAGACGACGATCTCGGCGACGCTCCTCGACGTGGCCGTGAGCGCGGTGAAAACGGAGTAGGTGAGAATCGACACGACGAGGGCCCTGGCCCGCCCGATCCGGTCCGCGAGGATTCCGAAGAGGATGCCGCCGGCGGCGGACGCGAGGAGCGTGACCGAGGCGAGCGCCCCGGCCTCCGCCGCATCGAGGCCGAACTCCGTCCGGATGGCGCCGAGGGCGTAGGCGTAGAGCATCACGTCGAGCGCGTCGAGCATCCATCCGAGTCCGGCCGCCAGCAGGACTCTCCACTGGGCGGGCGTGATGGACTCAGCCCAGGAGGGCAACCAGCGCCTCCTCCTGCTCCCGGAGGAGCGCGAGAGCGTCATCGAGGGAGACCGGCTCGAAACGCACGAGGTCCCGCGGGCGAAGCTGACCGAGGGCGTGGAAGTCCGCCGAGGCGACGGCGGCGATCTTCGGGTATCCCCCCGTTGCCGGGTGCTCGACGAGCAGGACGATCGGCAGGCCGTCCGGGGGCACCTGGACGGCCCCCGGGGAGACGCCCTCGGTGAGCAACTCTCGGGCCGGCGCGGCGCGCAGCGACCGGCCGTCCAGGCGGATTCCCATCCGGTTCGAGGTCTCGGTCACGAGATAGGAGGCGGCGTGGAAGGCCGCGACCTCGTCGCGCGAGAACCAGCCGGCCTGCGGCCCCGGCGTGACGCGGAGCACGTCGCGCCGTAGGAGACCCGGAACCGCGTCCGGCTCGATTCCGCCGGGGGCCGGATCGGACGCGACGCGCTCGCCGACGGGAAGCCGGTCCCCGGCGCGGAGCGACCGCCCCCCGAATCCGCCGATCCCGACCAGGAGATGGGTTGCGGCGCTCCCCAGGATCTCCGGAACTTCGATCCCTCCCCGCACGCAGAGGTAGGCCCTCGCACCGTCGCGGGTGGCCTCGAGCCTGAGGGTCGCTCCCGCTCCGACCTCGAGGGGCGTCCAGTTCTCCACCTCGGCGCCCTCGAGACGCGGGACGAAGTCCGATCCCGCGAGGGCGATCACCGCGGGCCGCTCGAACTCGAACGTCCCCCCCACAAGGGTCATCTCGAGCGCCGCCGCGCCTTCGTCGTTCCCCACGAGGCGGTTGCCGATGCGCAGCGAGAGAGGGTCCGCCGCTCCGGCGGGAGACACTCCCAGCTCTCCGTACCCGAAGCGCCCGAGGTCCTGCACCGTGGTGAGCAGTCCCGGGACGACGACGCGGACCGCGCCTCTCAAGGGTGGGGCCTGCGGCGCGGGGTCTCCGCGACGAAGCGAACGCGATCGCCCATCCGAAGGAGCGCGATCGGCTCGCGTCCGGGGTCGAACAGGCGGAGAGCCGTCCAACCGATCACGCGCCAGCCACCCGGCGAGGGGAGCGGATAGACGCCCGTTTGGGAGCCGCCGATCGCCACGCTCCCCGCGGGCACCCGGGCGCGCGGGGTGGGCAGCCGGGGCACCGAGAGGAAGGGGGGAAGACCCGCCAGGTACGGGAACCCCGGGGTGAACCCGAGGAAGCAGACCTCGTAACGGGCGTCCGCGTGCGAGCGCACGACCTCGCGCTCGGTGAGGCCGCAGCGACGCGCGACGTCCGGGAGGTCGGGACCATTGACCCCGCCGTAGCGCACCGGGATCTCGACGTCGCGCGGCTCGGGGACGGGCACGCGTCTCAATCCCTCGAGCAGGTCCAGCACCTCCTCTTCGAGCGCGCGCCCCTCGAGGCGCCTCGGATCGAAACGAACGAGGAGGGAGGCATAGGCCGGATGGAGATTCAGGACGCCCGGCACGGAGCGCTCCCCGAGAACGGCCGCGAGCCGGAAGACGCTCCGGCTGTTCTCGCTGGAGATCTCGTCGCCGAACGTCACCAGGAGCGAATGGTCGCTCGCGAACGTGACGCGGGCGGAGCCGGGCTCGTCGTGCATGGGGTTGTTCCGCAGGCGGTCGCAAGGGCTCAAGTCGCTCCGCGAGCCCGCGCCACCCCGGATAGGATACGCCGTGGCGGGCACCGGATCGGCGGGTCCCTCGCCCCCCTCCCCCCCGAACTTGCCCTTTCGCCGGCGCGTCCCTAAGTTCTACCCGGGACTCGATCGGGGCGATCGCGCGGCGAATGGGGGAACGATCGATGGCGTTCAAGACGAGGGTTGTGGTCCGCTGCCTTGACGGCCGTGTCCTGAAGGGATTCACCTTCGACTTCCTCCCCAACAAGGAGAGCTTCCACCTGGTGGACGCCGAGGACGAGAGGAAGATCGAACCGATCTCCGCAAAGGGCCTCAAGGCGGTCTTCTTCGTGAAGACGTTCGCCGGGAACAAGAGCCGCAAGGGCGGCTCCGCGATCCGTTGGGGGCGAGGCGGTGGGCACCGGCTGAGGGTGACGTTCCTCGACGGCGAGGTCCTCCACGGCACGACGACCTCGTACACTCCGGCGCGGAAGGGGTTCTTCATCGTCCCGGTCGACGAGGGCGACAACAACGAGCGAGCGTACGTGTTCACCGAGGCGACCCGGGAGATCGAGATGATCCCCGCGGCTACGTCCGGGGGAGCCGGAGCGGCCCGCGGCGCGCGCTGAAGCCTCCGCCCTCATCGGGGTGGAAGATGGGCAAGAGGATCGGCGAGGCTCTCATCGAGAAGGGGCTGATCACACCGGCCCAGCTCGAGGTGGCGCTCAAGAATCAGCTCATCCTGGGCGGACATCTGGGCACCTGCCTGCTCGAGCTGGGATTCGTCGTCGAGGACCAGCTCGGGCGGACGCTCTCGGAGGTGCTTCAAGTGCCGTACGCCCCTCCATCGTTGCTGGAGAGCATCCACGAGGGCCTGGCCCGGGCTCTGCCGAAACGCCTCGTCGTGGAGTACCGGGCGGTACCGATCGAGCTGAAGGAACACACGCTGCACGTCGCGATGGTCGATCCCAAGGACCTCCTCGCGCTCGATGCCCTGGCGTTCGGCTCGGGTCACAAGATCGCGCCGTGGATCGCTCCGGAGGTGAGGATCGTCGAGGCGATGGAGAGGCACTACGACGTCCAGCGGAGTCTCCGGTACATCGCCATCGCTCGATCCATCGATCCCGTGTCGAAGGAACTCTCGCGCGAGGCCGGGTCGCCGTCGATGGCTCTCGGGGAGACCTACAGCTCCGGAACCGCGGAAAACGTGGATCCTTCCCAGCTCGGCTCCGAGTTCGGCTACGGCCGGTCGTGGGTCGAGATCGCGGAGGAGATCTGCGGCACGGAGCCGCCGGAATCCGGCGGCGTTCCCGCCGCCGTGCACCCACAAGGGACCGGTGACGACGCGCCGGAAGCCGCGGGCTCGTTGGCGGGAGCCTCGGAGCGGCTCTGTGCCGCGAACGACAAGGACGACATCGGCCGGGCGGTCATGGACTACGCGTCGGCAACGATGGCACGCTCGGTCCTGCTCGCGGTCAAGGGCGAGGACGCGGTCGTTTGGACCACCTCCGGTTTCTCGCCGCCGCCGGGCGGGACGTCCTCCCTGCGGTTCCCGATCCAGGGCGCGGGCGTCTTCGATCTCCTCCTCGGCAACGAGCACTATCGAGGCCCGCTCGCGGGCGGGCCCGGTCTTCGGACCGTCTACGCGGCTCTCGGCGCGCCGGCCCCTGCCGAAGTCTTCCTCGCTCCGGTGCATCTCAACGACCGTCTGGTGGCGCTCCTCCTGGGCGACGGGGGTCCGAGCGGCCGCGTCCACGGCGCGACCCAGGACTACCTCCGGCTGGTTCGCATGCTCGCGCTCTCGCTGAGCTTGCTGCTCCTCAAGAAGAAGATCCGGGCCGTCGAGTCGTTCGCCTCGCCCGGGGGGCAAGCCGCCTGGCCCCGGATCATCGTGGCCGGAAGCGAGCCTCCTCCCCCCTCGCCCCGAGCCGAGCGGCGCACCTGATCGGGACGCCCCCGGCCAGCGATCTCCCTGCGGCGACGAGGGCCCGAAACCCGCCCGGCCCCCGGCGCATCCAATCCGAGCGAGACGCAAGAACCGGGGCCGGCAGCGGCCGACAGCAAGGACGGGTGCCATGTCGCTCACGAACCTTGGACTGACGAGGGCGATGACGCTCCTCGTGGCTCTGGGCCCTTCGCTGCTCCGTCCCGCGGACGCGAGGGCGGAAGCGACTCCCGCGCCCCACCCCACCGCGATGGCGACCTTCGCCGGCGGCTGCTTCTGGTGCATGGAGCCCCCCTTCGAGAAGCTGGACGGGGTGATCTCGGTCACCGTGGGGTACACCGGAGGGCACACGAAGAACCCGACCTACGAGGAGGTCTCGGGCGGCGGCACCGGTCACGCCGAGTCGGTGCGGATCGTGTACGACCCCCTCAAGATCGATTACGCCCGCCTGCTCGACGTGTTCTGGCACAACATCGACCCGACGACGCCGGACGCGGAGTTCTGCGATCACGGCCACCAGTACCGCTCCGCGATCTTCTTCCACGACGAGAGCCAGCGGCGGCTCGCGGAGGAATCGAAGCGACGGGTCGAGGCGTCCGGGCGCCTGCCCGGTCCCGTCGTGACCGAGGTCGTTCCCGCGACGGAGTTCTACCCGGCCGAGGAGTACCACCAGGGGTACTACAAGAAGAATCCCGTCCGTTACCATTTCTATCGCTGGAACTGCGGCCGCGACCAGCGCCTTAAGGCGTTGTGGGGCGCCGCCGTCGGCGAGACGGAGGAGACGAGATGATCCCGGAACTCATGGCCCGAAGCGCATTCGTCGCCGGGGTGCTTCCCCTCGTCGCCGTGGCGGCGATGCTCGCCGGCTCGGCGGGGGACGCCAGGGCGTGGGACCCGACGGGGTTCCGCAAGCCCGCCGACGCCGACCTGAAGCGAACGCTCGGCCCGCTGCAATACGACGTCACCCAGCACGCCGCGACGGAGCCGTCGTTCCACAACGAATACTGGGACAACCATAGGGAGGGGATCTACGTCGACGTGGTCTCGGGAGAGCCTCTCTTCAGCTCGCTCGACAAGTACGACTCCGGCACGGGATGGCCGAGCTTCAGCAAGGCGCTCGAGCCGGGGAACATCCGCACGAAGGCGGATTGGAAATTCTTCGTGAGGGCCACCGAGGTGCGGTCGGCGCACGCCGATTCTCACCTGGGTCACGTCTTCGACGACGGGCCTCCACCCACCGGCCTCCGCTACTGCATGAACTCCGCGTCGCTTCGCTTCGTCCCGAAGGAGGACCTCGAGCGCGAGGGGTACGGGGAGTACGTCCGCCTCTTCGACTCCAAGCGACCCGCCGTACCCACCCGGGGGAAGTAGATCGCTCGGGTCGGGCGTCAGCGTTTCCGAGCGGTCAGAATCGAGTTCATCGAAGGCTCGCGATGCGCGACCGCCGTCTCGCCGAACCCCGAGGCGTCGAGGTCCTCGACCATCTCGTCGATGGTGTACGTGCCGCCGCCCTCGCTGCCCACGAGCATGTTCACGGCGAACAGCGCGCCGGCCACGGGCTCCGTGCGCGACGGCTCCATCAGCACGTCCCGGATGGCGATCCTCCCCCCCGAGACCAGCGCGGCCGCCACCTTGCGGAACAGATCGCGGTTCTGCTCCCGCGAGTTCTGGTGGACGATCGCGCTGACCCAGGCCAGGTCGGCGCCGCCCGGCAGCGGGTCGCTGTAGAAGTCCCCCGCCACCAGCGTGACCCGATCTTCGAGCCCCTCCTCCGCGAACCGTCGCCGCGCGAGAACGATCGCCGGCGGGAGATCGAAGAGGACCGCCCGTCCCGACCCGCACGCCCGCAGGAACGCGACCGTCCACGTGCCGGATGCCCCCCCCACGTCCAGCAGGCACCGGAACGCGATCGGCTCCAAGCGACGGATCAGCGCATCCGCGGTCGTCGACGCCAGGTCGTTCATCGCCAGGATGAACGCCTCCTGATCGGCCGCTTCGCCTCGAACGCTCGGCGTGCGCGGGCACGGCCGGCCGCCCCTCACGGTGGCCGCGAGCGTCGTCCAGCGGCGGAGGCAGTTGGCCTGGTGCTGCACCATCGCGAGGACGCTGCCGCGGCCCGTCCGGCCCAGCGTCTCGCCGATCCCCTCCGACAGCGAATAGACGCCGTTCTCCTTGCTCAAGACGCGAAGCGCGGCCAATGCGTCGAGCAGGACCGCCGTCGCGCGAACGTCCCCCTGCACCCGGACCGCCAGGTCTCCCGCGGTCAGCGGTCCTTCCGCGAGCGCGCGAAACACGTCGAGATCCGCGGCCGCCGCCAGCACGCACGCCGGCTGGAAGCTCCGCGCGAAGTCGAGAACCGCGTCCCGCGTCCAGCCCTCGGGAACGTCCCGGCCCCGCCCGCCGCCGCGGTCCGTTGCCCGTCGGATCGGCATCGCAAGTCTCCTCGCGCTCGAGCGCCGAGCGGCTTCCTTCCGCCCGCGACATGCTGCTCCAACCGCGGTCGCGCTTCAACCCTGTTCCGTCCGCCGGGGGTGTTTCAGCGGGGCGACAGGCGGGCTCGCTCCATCCCTCGCCGGGCCGCCATACCGATGACGCCTCCCAGGTAGGCTCCGGCGATCACGTCGCTGAAGTAGTGGTAGGTCGTCACGACGAGCGCCAGTCCCAGGAGCGCGAGGAACCCGACGTAGACCGGCTTGTAGCGCGGGTAGTGGAGCCAAAGCGCTGTCGCGAGGGTGGTGAATACGGTCATGTGGCCCGACGGGAAGCTGCCGACGCGTGGCCCCCAGCTGAACCAGAAGAACTGCGGCACCTGGTCGTAGAGGACCCAGGCCAGAGGATCCGATCGCCCGAAAACCCACTGCAGCAGGCTCTTCGCGGCGAAGCTGGCGGGCACCCCGGTCCCGCAGACCCGAAGGAAGCGGGTACGCAGGTCGTGGAATCCCTTCCGGGTCAGGGCGGAGTAGGTGGTCCAGCAGGCCGCGGTGACCAGCACCACGATCCAGAACAGCGCGTCCGGAATCCGATGCGCGTATCGCTCCACGGTGTCGTTGGCGCTGATCAGCCGATACGAG
The DNA here is from genome assembly GCA_020073205.1 of Terriglobia bacterium. NCBI lineage: Bacteria > Pseudomonadati > Acidobacteriota > Terriglobia > Terriglobia bacterium. The sequence continues at coordinate 63,218 of JAIQFR010000007.1, read as the reverse complement.
ACGGAGGCCACGGGAGCGTCCAGCCACGCGATCCCGGCGGCCACGAGCACTGCGGCGAGGGCCGTGATCGCCAGCCCGCTCCCGCCGACCTTCGCGCGCAGTTCCCTGACCATCCCTTCATGATAGCGGACGCGTCCGTTCCGTGTCGGGCTTACCCGGTCGTATCGTTCTTACCCCGCGCGACCGCCTCCGTGGGGCCATCGGCGGATGGGAAGCCGCGGTACGCTTCTTGCTGCTCACCGCGGTAGGGCCACGAGCCGATTCGTGTGTTCTCGCGTAGCCGAAGAGCCGCCTCGCGGGCGGCGACGACGATTCAGAGGAGGCGGAACGACATGACCTGGATCGGACAGAAGCAGGAGCCGGAGCCCGCTCGTCCCCCCCAGCCCACGGCGGCTCCCGTCGCACAGCACGTCGCACCTTACCCCGAAACCGGGCGAGTGGAGAAGCCGGAAATGGCCCACGCAGCGAACATCGGAAAGTCGGTTCAGATCAAGGGCGAGCTCAGCGGTAACGAAGACCTCACGATCGAGGGGCGCGTTGATGGGAAGATCCTCCTGGACGGCCACATCGTGACGATCGGACAGAGCGGGCGGGTGATGGCCGAAGTCCAGGCGACCTCCGTCATCGTCGGCGGTGAGCTGAAAGGGAACATCAACGCGGAGCAGAAAGTGGAGGTCGCGGCCACGGGAACCGTGCTGGGGAACATCCGCGCCCCGAGGGTCTCCCTGGCCGACGGCGCCCGGTTCAAGGGCAGCATCGACATGGACGTTTCCCCGGCCTCCGGAGCGAAGCCCGCCAAGCCGCCCGCCTAGGGCAAGGGCACCCGGCGGCGTTTGCGGGCCGCCGGCCGGCGGCGCAGACTGCAGCTCATGCCACACCCCCGCGCCGCAGTGCGTGCCGCCCCGCGAGGGCGAACGTTCTCGCGAGTGGCCTGCGCCCTCCTGCTGTGCTCGACCCCGGTCGCGGCGGGGCCCCCGTATGCCACCGACGACCCGGAGCCGGTGGAGTACCGGCACTGGGAGTTCTACGTCGCGACCCACCGCCTTCTCGACCACGACGGGGATTCAGGGACGGCGCCCCACTTCGAGGTCAATTACGGGGTGGTGCGCGATCTCCAGCTCCACCTCGTCGTGCCGCTGGCCTATGCGAGGCCGGACGTCGGTCCCGCCGAGCGCGGGCTCGGCGACATCGAGCTCGGCGCCAAGCTTCGATTCCGCGACGAGGGCCCGGGACGTCCCATGATGGGGATCTTTCCCCTGCTTGTGCTCCCGACGGGCGACGCAGGGAACGGGCTGGGCACCGGCCATGTCCACGCCTTCGTCCCGCTCTGGATCCAGAGGAGCCTCGGCCCGTGGACCACTTACGGCGGTGGCGGCTACGGGTGGAATCCGGGGGACGGCAACCGGAACTGGTGGTTCGCGGGCTGGCTCGCGCAGCGACGACTCTCGAAGGCCGCGACGCTCGGTGGCGAGGTGTTCCGCCAGACCCCCGACCGCATCGGCGGAAGCGGCGACACCCGGTTCAATCTCGGGCTCGTGCTCGACTTCGGCGAACGCCACCACCTGCTGCTATCGGCCGGCCGGAGCCTCGCCGGCGACGTTCGACTCGAAGGCTACGCCGCGTATCAGCTGACGCTCTGATCGTCGAATCGCCGAGCGTCGTTGCGGTCCTGTGGGTCGCGCGCTCGCCTCGACCCAGCTAAGTGGATCCCGCCGCTCCGACCTTCTTGGCCCGCGAGGACCTGCCCGGCGCCGGGGTGGTGCTGTGCCCGAGCTGGACGAGGCTGGTCACGAATTTCTTGGTGCCGCGCTCGTCGAAGACGATCGTGGTGTACTTGTCGTTGACCCCACTGATCGTTCCCAGGCCGAAGACGGAATGGGTGACACGGTCCTTCAGGGCGAATGCCACGGAGTCCTTCGCCACGACCACCTCCCGGAACGGCTGCGCGCCGTTCTCATTCGGCAGCATCCAATCCAGCGGCAGGCTCCGAGCCGGCTCGGAACCCGCCCAGACTCAGCGGGGACGCCCACCGGGAGGCGTCCCCGTTCCGCTCGGTCCGTGAAACCGCCGCGGTCTCGATGCTCCGACCGCGGCGGCGTCTCGCCTAACGGCCCCAGCGGTCTCCGCCGCCGCCCCCGCCACCGGCGGTGCGCTCCTTCGCCTGATTCACGGTGAGCGCCCGTCCACCGAAGTCCATGCCGTTGATCTCGCGGATCGCCGCGTCGGCGTCCGCGCTGCTGCCCATCTCCACGAACCCGAAGCCGCGCAACCGCCCGGTATCGCGATCCGTGATGAGCTTGACTTCCGTCACCGTCCGACCGTTCTGCGAGAACAGGTCGCGCACCTGGCTCTCATCGGCGCTGAAGGAGAGATTCCCGACGTACAGTCTCGTAGCCATGCTTTCCGACTCCTGTCGCTCCCGCTGGGGGAGCCGTTTCCGGGTCCTGGTCCTCGACCCTACGTGGGTCGAGCCACGTGCCTCGGCACCTTACGGCTTCGGCACACGCACGCTTCGTTTCTGTACGAGAGAATGTGGCCGGGACCTCAAAGGATTCTAGCACGTTCAGGGCGGTCTGTCGACGCCGAGGGGATGCGGAGACCCGATCCCCTACCGGCCGGTCCGACGGCGCCCCCGGGGCACCATCCCGCGCGGGGCATCGGCGATGGGGGCGTGCTTGTCGAGAATCGCCTGGAGCCTCGCCTCGCGGTCGCCGCGGCCGCGGGAGGACGGCGCGGGGCGGGGCTTCTGCGCCGCTGTGCTCGCGCCGCGGCGAGGCCGCCCACCGCCTCTGGCCGCTCGCGCCGCGGCGAGTCGCTCGTGGATCGGGATCTCGAGGCGCCCCTCCGGCTTCTTCGCGTAGTCGAAGCCGGGAAGGGTCACCCGCGGCAGGCGCTTTCCCACCACCCGCTCGATCGCCGCCAGGTCCTGCTCCTCGTCCGGCGAGACGAAGGTGAACGCGTCCCCGGTCGCCTCCGCGCGGGCCGTCCTTCCCACGCGGTGGATGTACGAGTCCGGGTCCGCCGGAACGTCGAAGTTGACCACGTGACCCAGCGCCTCCACGTCGATCCCGCGGGACACGATGTCGGTCGCCACCAGGATCCGGTGCCGCCCGTCCTTGAATCCCTCTAGGGCCTCCGTCCGCTGCTTCTGGCTCCGATTCCCGTGGATCCGGGCGGTCACGATCCGATTCCGCTCGAGGTACGCGGCGAGGCGGTTGGCGCGATGCTTCGTCCGCGTGAAGACGATCGCGTCCGCGATGACGTCCCTGACGAGAAGCTCCAGGAGCAGCGCCGGCTTCAGCTCCCTCGCGACCGGGTAGACGGCCTGCGTGATGCCGACGGCGGGCGCCGACCGGCGCTCCAGGTTGATCGTCACGGGATTCGTGAGCATCTCCTGCGCGAGGCTGGCGATCTCCCGCGGAAGGGTCGCGGCGAAGAACAGCGTCTGCCGTTTCCGGGGGATCTGACGGAGGATCCGCTTGATGTCCGGCAGGAATCCCATGTCGAGCATCCGGTCGGCCTCGTCCAGGACAAGGACTTCGAGAGCCGCGAGGCGCGCGTACGGGTGGTGGAAGTGGTCGAGAAGGCGGCCAGGCGTCGCGACGATCACGTCCACCCCGCTCCGGAACGCGTGCTCCTGCGGCCCCATCCCCACGCCGCCGAACACGCTCGCGCCGGTGACCGGCGTATGGACGGCCAGTTCCTCCAGGTGCGTGTGGATCTGCGCGGCGAGCTCGCGCGTGGGCGTCAGAATGAGCGCGCGCGTCGCGCCTCGGGGCTTGCCCATCAGGCGCTCCAGGATCGGCAGGAGGAACGCCGCCGTCTTCCCGCTCCCGGTCATCGCGCAGGCCAGGACATCGCGACCTTCCGCGGCGGGCGGAATCGCCTGCTCCTGAATCGGCGTCGGTCTCGTGAAGCCGAGGTCCTTCACGCCCTTCAGCAGGGCGGCGTGGAGCGGGAAACGTGAAAAGGGCATGGACGGGTCCTCCAGCTCAGGGCGCCGGGCCCGGGCCACCGCCGGCTCGAGCGCGATCCGCGTCCGACAATTCCACCTCGGAATCGATCTGGATCGCGCGGGCGACGTAGGCGATCGACGTCTCGAGCCCGGGTCCGAGCTTGTCCCAGAGTCCCAGGAAATCGGAGAGCGCAAGGGACTCGCAAGCAAGCTCGATGGTGTCCCCCGGGGGGAAGACATCGTCGGCGTCCGCGTACCGGTTGATCACGAAGGCGGGCAGCGAGGTATTGTCCTCCATGAAACGCGCCGCCCACCCCAGCATGCGCTGTTGCCTCTCGGCGTCGGCCGCCCACGGGGTCAGGAGATAGTGCAGGTCCAGCGGGAGAGACGGACGGAACCGCCGGCCGTCGGGCGAGCGCCTGAGGGGCGGGTTCCGCAGGGTCGTATTGAGCGTCACGTGGTACAGGAAAAGCGAGAATCCCTCGCTCATCGGCGATCCGAAGTCCTTCGCCTGATAGAGCTTGAACTCCGCGCTCGCGGACTCCGCCTCGGCGTACCGTTCCTTCATCAGCCCCAGAATCGCTCGGCTCAAAGCCGCGATGGCCCGATGTGTCGCCACGTTGTCCGACCGTCCTTGCCGAGGTCCCACGGCTCCGGCGTCCGGCCGGAGGAAAATTGGAACACCACGATACGCCGATTTGCCCTGAGGTCGAAATCCCGCGGTGGCGAGGGAGACGGCGACGCGGCGGTCAGGGGCACGCCGTGGAAGTCCGCTCCACCCCGCCGCTCCGGAACCCGTAGGTCCCGGTCCCGCAGGTGTTCCGGCCGCGGACGAGGTACCAGAATCCCGCGCCGGCCGGCGGGGTGAAGGCGTCCGAGGCCGATGCCCCCGAAATGCCGGCCGCCAGGCAAGTCTCGTCTTGTCCGGCTCCCACCGGAAACCCGTCGAGCGAGCCTCTGAGGACGTCGTGGACGGTGCCGGTCCCCGCCCCGGGAGCCGCGGAGTCCCAACTCACCGTGGCCTTGTCCGCCGCGAGCCACAACCCCGTGACCTCGCGCGGCACGGAAGCCACCGTCGAGTCCGTCGGGCTGCAATCGCAGATGTTGGCGGTCCCATCTCCGTCGTCGTCCGGGTTGTCCGCGACGTACCGCCCGCCCGAGCTGGGCAGGTAGTCGCCGACCCCGCCCCACACGATCATGAACGAGCCGGACCACACCGAGGCGTGGTCGGTGCGCCCCGAAGGTGCGTTGTAGAGCGACGTGGCCGACCACCGATCGGCCACCGGATCGTATCGAGCACCCGTGTCCATCCGGTCCAGGCCGGCTGCGCTCGTCTCCCCCCCCCAGACGATCATCTCCTTCCCGGTCCAGACCGCGGTGTGGCCGATCCGCGCCGCCGGCGCGCTCGCCAGGGACGTCGCATTCCAGCGGTTCGAGCCGGGATCGTAGATGCCGCCGGTATCGAAGTCGCTCGGTCCCGTCCCTCCCCAGACGATCATCGAATCTCCGGTCCAGACCGTCGTGTGGAACGCGCGGGGCGACGGAGCGCCGCCCTTGGTGATGGCCGACCACGAGTCGTGAACCGGATCGTAGGCGCTCCCGGAATTGAAGTAGTTCGGGTTCGCGTCGCTGACGCTGCCCCCCCAAACGAGCATCCGGCTGCCGGTCCACACCGCGGTGTGGTACTGGCGGGCGGAAGGCGCCTTCGTGGTGGAGATGGACCCCCAGCTGTCCGTCATCGGGTCGTAGCGACCACCCGTCGCGGTCGCGACGTATGGGGGGTCACAGACAAGCCCTCCCCAGACGATCATCGTGTCGCCGGTCCACACCGCCGTGTGGTGCCTGCGTGGGGTCGGCTCCGAAAGGTACTGAATCGGCGTCCAGGCGTCCGAGACGGGATCGTAGCTCATGCCGTAGTCGTAAACGGAGTAGGGGCAGGGCTCGCCTCCCCAGATGATCATGCGGCTCCCCGTCCACACCGCCGTGTGGAAGACCCGGCTCCGGTTCGGACCGACGTCCGCGGTCGGACTCCAACTGTCGGTCAGCGGATCGTAGCGGCCTCCGGTGCTCACAGGCTCCTCGGAGCGCAGCCCACCGAACACGATCATGAGGCTTCCGGTCCAGATCGAGCTGGGATATTGACGCGGAACCGGCGAGTTCGGCGCGTAGGTCGGTGTCCACCGATCCAGCGCCGGATCGTAGCGCCCGCCCGTTTCCGGATAGACGCCGCCGGCCGTTCCTCCCCCCCAGATCACCATCTCGCTGCCGGTCCACACGGAGGACGCGCTGGAGCGGCCCGTGGGCGGGGTCGACGTCGAGGTCGGGGTCCACGCGTCCGCCAGGGGATCGTAGCGGCCTCCGGTGTCGAGCAGCCCGCCGTCGCCCTGCCCTCCCCAGACCACGAACCGGCAGCCGGTCCACACCGCGGAATGATACGAGCGCGGGGCCGGCGCACCCGTGGTGGACATCGGCGTCCACGCATCCGCCGCCGGGTCGTACCGGCCGCCGGTGCCGAGGAAATGGGTCGCGCCGTACAGATCCGTGTAGTCGTGCCCTCCCCAGACCACCATCGCTGCGCCGGTCCAGACCGCCGCGTGACCGAATCTGGGGGACGGCGCGCCGGCCGTCGAGATCGGCGTCCACGTGTCGGCCGACGGATCGTAGCGGCCGCCCGTGTCGAGGAGATAGGTCGTCGTGCCGTCGGACCAGTAACCGCCCCAGACGACCATCGTATGGCCCGTCCAGACCGCGGAATGGTACGACCTGCCCCGGGCCGCGCCGGCGCTCGAGATCGGCATCCACGCATCCACGACGGGATCGTACCGGCCGCCGGTATCGAGGAAGTGTTGGCCATAGATGTCCGAATGGTCACCACCCCAGACGACCATGACGGTGCCGGACCATGAAGCCGTGTGGTTCCAGCGGACGGAGGGAGCGTTCGACTCCGATGTGGGAGACCAGTTATCCGACACGGGGTCGTAGCGGCCCCCGGTCGCCACGTACCCGGAGTCCGTCAGGCCGCCCCAGACGATCATTCGATCCCCGGACCAGACCGCGGAGTGACCGTAACGGGCGTCCGGCGCGCCGATCGTCGACGTGGCCGACCAGGTGTCCGTCACGGGATCGTATCGGCCGCCCGTCCGGACGCGTCTTCCCTCTCTCACGCCCCCCCAGAACACGACGACACGGCCGGTCCAGACGGCGGTGGCGAGGGTCCGGCCTTCGGGGACCGCGCCGAGGGACCCGTTGTCCCACGAATCGCCTGGGAGACAGGTGGCCTCTCCACCGGCATCGCCTCCCGCGCGGGGAGCCGGCAGGGGGTCCGACGCCGATGCAACCGCCCTCACCTCGCGCCCCGCGAGATCCTGCTCCACGTTCTTCCACCAGTTGTCCCAGGCTCTCTTCGGCACCGTGTAGACCGCGACGCGCGCGCGGCCCGCCTGCTCCGCGAGGACCACTCGGATGACGAACCCGTCGGCCTCCTCGGCGACGGGACCGATCTCTCCCACCCGCGCCGGGGACAGGGCGCGCCATCGCCGGAATGCCTCCGGCGCGAGGCGTAGCCGGACCGGCCCTTCCCCTCCCGTCGACGGGATCTCGACGGCGGCGGCGCTCGCGAGGGTGCCGGCCGGAACCTCGATGACCTCGGCTTCGCGCAGGCGCGGATCTGGAGACGAGACCGCGACGGCACCGCTGGCCAGGCCCGCACGCAATTGCTCGGCCCGTCGCCGGGCGTCCTCGTGGAGTCCGCGGTCGAACGCGAAGAGCGAGCGGGACCACCGATCGACGAGCGTCGCACGCGCCAGGCATTCCTGGACGAGGAACGTGTCGTTGCCCAGCGCGGCGTAGATCTCCCGCAACCGGTCCGGGAACCGAGTGCTTCGCGCGATGCGCTCGATTTCGTTCCGGAGCGCGGTCGCGGAGACCGGCACGCGCCAGTAGGACTCGAGCGCTGAGGACTGCGCCAGATAGGTCCTGACCTTTCTCTCCAGGACCTCTCGTGGCACCGCCGCCTCGACGGCTTGCGTCGCGTCGATCTGGTGCGAGTAGTAGACGCGCTCGATCGCCTCCTGGGCCTTGAGGCGCTCCTCGAACGTGAGGTCGCGGCCCTGAGCCGACGCCGCGGCCAGCCACGGCAAGGCCACGGCGAGCGCACGAAGGGCGTGGATCCCTCGCATGGTTCCCCCCACGATGCCAGATCCTCTACTTACGAGGGGGTCGCGCGGACGTCAAGCCAAATACGGCCGGTGGGCTCGAATAAGGTGGAAGACGGGAGGGGTCCCCTCGGCCCTCAGGTGGAAGCCAGGATCTCCTGGACGATCTCCGCGACCTCCGAGATCTCCAGCGGCTTGGGGATGATCCGGGCCTGGTGGTCGGCGAGGAACTGCCCGATCTTCGCGTCCATGAGGTCGCCGGTGATGAAGATCACCCTGTTTCGCAGCTCCGGACGCATCGAAAGCGCGCGACGGTAGAACTCCATCCCGTCCATTCTCGGCATGCGCACGTCGGTGATGACCAGGTCGTAGTGCCCGGCGCTCACCTTGTCGCAGGCTTCCTCGCCGTTCGCGGCCGTGTCGACCCTGTGTCCCAGCTCCTCGAGAATCTCGTTCAGGAGCTCGACGATCGTGGGCTCGTCGTCCACGACGAGCACGCTCCCGCTGGCCGCGGTACGAGAAGCGACGGCCGGCGGTCGATCGGCGACCTCGAGACTTCCCTCGGCCTCCGGACCGAGGACGGGGAGCTCGATCATGAAGGTGGATCCCTCACCTTCGCGGCTCTCGGCGCAGATCCGCCCGCCGTGCTCCTTCACGATGCCGTAGGACACCGAGAGACCGAGGCCGGTCCCTTCCCCCTCGGGCTTGGTGGTGAAGAAAGGATCGAACACCCGCGCGAGCGTCGAGGGCGGCATCCCCGCGCCGTTGTCGGCGACCTCGATGCGGATGATCCCGTCCGCGTCCCGAGTGCGGATCATCACACGTCCCGGCCTCGGGCGGGCCGACAGGATCGCATGCTCGGCGTTGGCGATGAGATTCAGGAGGACCTGCTGGATCTGGTGGAAGTCGAGCAACGTGCTCGGCAGCTCCGGGTCGAGGTCGCGGACCACCTCGATGTCGTTGACGCGAAGCTGATAACCCCTCATGTCGAGCGTTTTCTCGACGATCCGGTTGACGTCGAGGAGCTTCCGCTCGGGCTTGTGCACGCGCGCGAAGGCGAGCAGGCTCTTCACGATGCGCTGGCAGCGCTGCGCCGACTCGCGGATCTTCTCGAGCGGCGCCGAGAGCGCGGGATCGTGGTGCCGGGCCATCAGGAGCTGGGAGTATCCCAGCACGCCGGTGAGCGGGTTGTTGAGCTCGTGGGCCACCCCGGCGACGACCTGGCCCATCGTGGAGAGTTTCTCCGCCTGCATCAGCTGCTGCTGGGTCGCCCTCGTGTCCGTGACGTCGCGTCCGATCCAGACGCTCCCCGCCGCCTCGCCGCCGTCGTTCTTCAAGACCGCGACGCGGACTTCCATCTCGATCTCGCTCCCGTCCTTCTTCCTGAGACGGCAGGCGTGATCCGAGACCGCTCCGCCCGTCCGGAGCCGCCTCAGGAGATCGCCGTTCCCGGCGTCGGCCAGCAGGTCGGTGACGGGCCTCTCGATCATCTCCTCTCGGGCGTATCCCGAAGTCCTCTCCGCCTCTTGATTGAATTCCGCGATCCGCCCGGCGTTGTCGGTGGTCAGGATGAGGTCCGGCGAGTGGTTGAGGATCCTCGCCAGCTTCTCCCCGGTGCTCCGCTGCTCGTTCAGTGCGTCCGCGACCTCCCGGTGCAGGAGCGCTCGTTTGAACGCGCTGGCCGAGGCGCGGGCTACGGCGGTGCAGAACTGGATCTCCCTCTCGCTGAAACTCCTCTTCGCCCGGGCCGACCTCAGGAACAGGCTCCCCAGGAGGTCCTCGCCGAACGTCAGGGGGATGACCATGATCGACTGGAAGTCCAGGGCCTTGATCCGGTCGCGGACGTCCGCCATGAGGGGGTCGGCGGAGACGTCCCCGATGATCACGGGAGCGCGTGTCTCGAGGGCGCGGCGCACCTCGGGGTACTTGGCGAGGTCGATCTCGAACTTCTCGATGTCGGGATTGTCGTGCGACGCCAGAACGTGGCAGGGCGTGCCCGGCCCCCCGACGTACAGGAGAGAGCAACGGACCGCCGGGACGATCTGGGCCACCCGGGTCACGATGTTCAGGGCGACGTCGCGAAGGTCCAGTGAGGACGAGATGGCTTCGAGGACCTCGAGAAGCGTGCTCATCTCCCGGTGCTCGAGCTGCTCCGCTTCCTTCCTCCTCCGGTGGCGATGGATGCCGTCGGTCAGGAAGCCGTAGTACAGGCCGACGGAGCACAGGAAGAGGATCTGAAGCGCGAGCTCCCGACCCGCGTCGGCACCCGAGGCCACGCGAAGGAAGAGCCACGAATGCGCCGCGCCGACCGCAGCGGCGCCGGCCACGGTGCTCGCGCGCTGGCTGCCGAGCGCGACGACCAGGACCATCAGAAGGCAGGATATGGGCAGGGCCCCCCTCCCGGTCCCCGCCAGATGGATGCCCAGGGCCACGAGCCCGATGTCGGCGGCTCCCACCACCAGCTCGAAGGTGTGTGTGGCGACCCGTCGGAGCGGAACGAAGGCGAGGCACAGATCCGAGACGGCGAACGCCACGACGACCGCGAGGGCGGCGGTGCCGGTGCGGGCGCTCCCGGCGTCGACGAGGAGCCCCCCCACGGCCACGACCAGGAGTCCTCGGAGCAGGACCGTGTTGCGCCGTTTCTCCCGGTTCGGGGAGAAGATCCGCTGCATGATCCGGTCCGCTCCTCTCCGACGCCGCGGCGTCGTACCTCCGATCCTCGAGCGCGCACCCGTACCCGCAAGTGCTTTACGCTTGTGGAACATAGGTCCCGGACGAGCGGCGGGCAAGGTCCGGGCGGCGAGGCGGGAATCGGAGCTTCAGACCTTCTTCTTGATCACCACGAAGCTGATGTCGTCCTCCGGGGGCGCGAACGCCAGCAGGCTGTCACGGATCCGCTCCGCGATGCCCCACGACGGAAGGTCCCTCGCCTCGCTCAGGCACCTCTCAAGCCCCGCCGGGAAGTACTGGCCCCTGGCGTGCTCGGTCAGACCATCGGTGAGCAGGATCAGGATGTCCCCGTCACCCAGCAGGTTGATCTCGTTGACCGTGTATCGCTTCTTGTAGCGGAAGAGATCCCCGGTAAGACGCGCGTCCACGTCGTCTCCCGATCGCAGCACGCCGATCGGGGGGTAGGAGATCGTCCGGTCGTCGCTGATCCTCATGATCCGCCCGAATTCGCGTGAGAAGACCACCGGAGCCGGATGGCCGGCGGAGATGAAGCGGAACTTCCCCTCGACCGAGATCTCCCCGTACATCGCCGTGAGGTACTTCCTGACGGTCGTGGACTCGTGGAATCGCGCGTTGATGTTCTCCAGGATCCGTGGCGTGATGGTGCCGTACCGGTCCAGCTCGTAGTACGAGCCCAGGAGGAACGCCTGGTGCAGCATGGCGACCAGGAGCGCGTCGGTGATCCGATGCCCGGCCACGTCGGCCACCAGGATGCCGGCGCGCTGCTTGTTGAGCCGGAGCTGCTCGACGATCTTCGCGTGCCCCGCCGCCTGCGCCTGCGCGATCCGGGCATCGAGGTCGTAGCGTGTACGGTAGTCGATGTACAGGATGTGGTCGCCGCCCACGATGCCGTTCAGGGGCATGGACTCGCCGTGGATGTCGACGCCGTCGAGCGCGGGCACGGACCCGGGCGCCGGCTTCAGGAACTTCGCGATATCCTGGAAGTTCTCGAGTTCGTCGACGAGGGCCATCCATCCCCGTTCCGCCAGTTCCCGCGGCATCGTTCGGTCCCCTCCCGGCGCGTCGCGGCGAGGCCATCGCTCGAGGATCGCGCTCCCAGCAAGTTAGCAGATCGGCAAGGGTCCGGGCGAGTGCGCGGACCGCTCCCCGAGAGCCCTACCCCCCTCCGGGATCGGGTAGCTTGCGGGACAGCGCCCGGACCAATTCCGGAGGCGGCTCGAACCCGTAGCGGCGCGCTTTCCGGATCTCCGCCCAGGCCTCGGCGAGCCTTCCGCGTACGAACAAGGCGCCGGCGAGATTGCCGTGCGCCAGGGCGTAGTCGGGCCAGCCTCGGAGCGCAACCGCGAAATGCTCGATGGCCTCGTCCACCTTTCCTTGCCGGGCCAGCGCGCTCCCGAGGTTGTTGTGGACCTCGGGGTCCTCGGGATCGGCTCTAAGCGCCGACTCGTACTCGCGGACGGCCTCCCCCAGCCGGCCCTCCTTCGACAGGGCGAGACCCCGGTTGTAGTGGGCCTCGGAGCAGCCAGGATCGATCGCCAGGGCCCGCGCGTAGTGCTCGCGCGCCTCGGCGCCCCTTCCCAGAGCGTCCAGCGCGACCGCGAGGTTGTTCTCGACCCTGGCGTCCTGGGGCCTGACGCGAAGGGCCTCCTCGTAGTGGCCGACGGCCTCCCGCGCGCGACCCTGCTCGACCAGGGCGAGGCCGAGATTGTTGTGCGCGACGTCGTTGTCCCGGGTGACCGCGAGGGCGTGCTCGAACAGGGTGACTGAGTCCTTCCAGGTCCCGGCCTGGACATGCGCGCAGGCTGCGAGGGCGAGCACCACGGCGCCGGCCGGCATCGCGACCCAAGAACCGCCGAGGCGAGCGCCGAGCCCGACGGAGCCCCGCATCCGGGGGGCGAGCGCATCGATCGCGTCGTGAGCTCCCCAGGCGACCGCGACGAAGATCCCGACGAGCGGCAGGTACGTGTACCGGTCGGCCATCGCCTGGCCGCCGACCTGCACGAGGCCGATCACCGGCACGAGCGTACCCACGTACCAGAGCCACCCCACGAGCGCGTACGGGCGCACGCGGCGTCCCCGGACCGCCAGAGCCGTGATCAGGAGCAAGGTCAATGCGGTGCCCGCGACTTCCCAGAACGGCGGTAAGGTGCGGGGGTGGGGGTAGAACGCCGCGAGACCGATCGGCCTCACCATCTTCCACAGGTAGGCCACGTAGGTAACGAGAGCGTTCGGAATCCTCGAGGCGAGAGGGTACTGCTCCATCGTTCGGACGGCGTTGCCGCTGCGCTGGACCAGGAAGGTGACGACGGAGGATGCGGCGGCCAGGGCGAACAGCGGCGTCTTCTCCCGGACGAGCCCCCACGGAATCCGGCGGGGCCGCCTCCCTTCCGCCGTCGGCTGCCAGCGCCCGAGGGGCCAGAAGTCGAGGAGGAGGAGGGTGAACGGAAGCGTCACGAGCATCGGCTTCGAAGCCAGCCCCGCCGCGAAGACGGCGATCACGGCGAGGCGCCTGCCCGTCGTCGGAGTTCTCGACCAGCTCACGTAGGCCGAGAGGGTGAGCATCCAGAGAAACGCGCTCAGGACGTCCTTCCGCTCCGCGATCCAGGCCACCGACTCCACGCGGAGCGGGTGGATGCCGAACAGCGCCGCGGCGAACGCGCTTCGACCGGTCGAGCCCGTCATGCGTGCCAGCGTGAAGAAGAGCAGGAGCGTGCTCGCGAGGTGGAGAAGGAGGCTGGACAGATGGTGGCCCCACGGCGCCAGCCCGTACAGCTCGCAGTCGAGCATGTGCGAGATCCAGGTCAGGGGGTGCCAGTTGGAGGCGCGAGTCGCGCTCAAGGCCCAGCGAAGCTCCGATGCGTCGAGACCGGGACGCACGTGAGGATTCCGCGTCACGTACACCGGGTCGTCGTAGTTCGTGAACGCGTTCCCCAGCACGGGCCAGAACGTGACGGCGACCAGCGCGGCGAGCACGATCGTGGCGGCGAGGCGGTCGCGGCGGAGGTTGGCGATGGCGCGAGGAAGGCCGCCGGCGGACGCGTCGTCTTTCCGTGGCGAACTCACGGCGGAGGAGCCGATTCGGATCAACCTACCCGGCGGACGCGCCCCCCGGTGAGCGGCCGCCGGGTCGGTCTCAGCGAAGGCGGAACGGATCCTCAGATCTCGATCCCACCACCGCCATCGCAAAACCTCGGATCCTCCGAGCAAAGGGCGCACATCGTGTGAACGAGACCGCAAACCCTGTTGCGCTTCGGGTCGTTCTGAGGCGATACGACGAACTTCATTTCCCTGCCTCCCTTCCGGCGAGAAGGACGCAAGCTGCATCGCCTGGAGAACACCCCGAACCGACTCCTTCCGGGATGGAGTCCTTGGATGCCCCCAGGCCCAATCGAGCGTCCGGAACGTTACGCCGATTCGCCCCTTGGATCAACGGCGCTCCAGCGACGCATTCGGGTCGCCGTAGGGGACGTGCGGCTACGTGTCATTTCTTTCGCTTTAGATCCGCCAGCCTTTCCTCGACGGCCTGCACCTCGCCCTTGAGTTCTCTCAGGTATCGCTCCAGCTCGGCAACCTGCTCGGCTTTGGTCTGGTACCGGCGTCTGAACCCGTGCTCGCCGGAGCCGCAGCAGCAGCCGCAGTCCTCTCCGCACTGGCAGGAGCATCCGCAGTCGCATCCCTTGCTGCTTCCCATGATCCGAACCTCCCTGACGTCGGTTTTCGGGGGCGGGGTCCCGGAATCCGGGAGAGTCCGGACCCGCGACCCCTCGACCCGCCTCGCCTGACGAATCGATGCTACGTCCCTCGACCCGGGATGGCCACCGGGTGCGGGCGGCGCGGCTAGAGGTAGTTGTCGGTCACCAGCCGGTCGAACAACCGCTGCATCTCCTCCTCGTCGCTGACCAGCCGCAGCTTGTGGTGGAAGCAAGCCTTCCGCTGGCAACCCTCGACGACCCCTCCGTGAGGAAGGTGCAGCGCGAACATCGGAGCGGAACAGACGCCGCAACGCTCGCCGGGCGCCCGCAACGACACGCGGCACTTCGGGCAGAAGAACTCCACCACCATTCCGTCCCGCAGATCCCGGTCGGCGACGTTCTCGAAGCTCCCGTAGGCCGGGTCCACTCGGATGTCGCCCTCTCCGTCCGCGTCGCGGTAGAGGAGGTGGATCGAGGGGCGGCCGTGGATGGGGGCCCCAGGGTCCATCAGGTCGCAGCCGCCGGGGCAGCGGGCGTGGCGAACGACCAGGGATCCGGGCGGCACATCGATCTCGATGCGCTCGCGATCATCGGGCATGACACACCTCTTCGAGCGAGGGTAGGCCCCTCTTCGCGACCTGGAACACCGCCCCGTGAACCTGCCGGCGGGTGCCTACTTCGGCGCGGGGGCGGCAGCGGGCTTGGCTTCCTTGATCGCGCTGATGCCCAGATGTTCGCCCTTGGCATTGTCTTGGCAGGTCAGGGTGAACATCTCTCCGGCACGGACTCTTCGTAGCTGCCGGATCCCTATCCCGATGACCGGCGCGGTCTTCGTCTGGCCCTGTTCGTCCTTGATCGTGATCGTCTTGGCCTTCATGTCGAAGGAGACGACCTGGACCGTCATGTCGTGCGTCCTTTTCGGCGGCTTGACCGGAGCGGTCCCGCCCGCCGCGAAGGCCATCCCGGCCAGGAGCACGACCGAGATCAACGTTGCGATGGTTCGAGTGCTCATGGGACCTCCTTGGGAGTCGTGATCGATCCGAGGATACGCCCCGCGCGAGCCCCCTGTCCACGCGGCGCCCTGGGGGCAGACAAAGGGGACCGATCTGTGCATAATGCACGCGAGACGGAACCCTGAGGAGGCACCGGAAACAATGGAATCGGAACGGAAGGTCCCGACGAAGAAGACCAGCGCGACGAGAACGAAGGCGACTTCGGCCGCCGCGGAGGCTGGGAACCCGAAAAAAGCGGCGGCCGTCAAGGGCGGAAGGCCCCGGAAGGGCATCCCACCCGAGGAGCGCCAGAGGCTGATCGCGGAGTCCGCTTATCTCAAGGCCGAGCGCCGGGGCTTCCAAGGCGGCGATCCGAGCCGTGACTGGATCGAGGCCGAGGCCGAGATCGACGCGATGTTGATGCGGCCGCGCGGGGCCGGCGAGTAGTCCGCTCGATCATCTTCTTGCGAGCCGTTTCGCCAGTGCGATCGCCGCGGGGAGTCCCTTTCTTGCCCTCAGCTCTTTGACCCGCGCCTTCTGCCTCGGTTTCAGAGGCCGAAGGGAACCCATGTAACGTCCCTGGATCTCGAGGGCCGCCCGGCGCGCCGGCGACAGCTTCAGACGCCGCCGAGCCTGCCCCGTCGAGGAGGCGACACCCCGGCCGTCGCCATTCGTGACCGCGACGAGCCTAGCGAGCGTACGCTCGATCGACGCGAGCGCCTTACGGATCGTCCGGACCTGATGCCTGATGGGGTTGCGACGCCGATTCCGCACGATCGAGCCCTCCTCTGAAAGGGCCGATCCTACCACGGAGCGGGTCGTCCGAAGGCTGCCGATCGAGGCAAACTCCTGTCCCCCGGCCGAGGGGGTTCCGGGGGCTTCACACTCGTTACGATTCTTTTGCGGGGACTTTACGGGTAGGGACGACCGCGTCGGGTACCATGCATCGCCGGGGCTCGGTGGACCTTGCTCGTTGACTCGTACCGGCGGTCCCGTGCCACGACGCTCACCTTCTCGCGACCCATGAGCCGCGAGCGGGAGGACAGAGGGCGGCCCATGAGACCTTCGTTCGTGCGTTCCATCGGGTTGACGGCATCGATCCTCGCGGCCGTCGGCGCGTCCCGCGCCGGGCAACTCCGGGGACGCCTGATCCTCATCGATCGCCCGGCGGCGGGGGTGTCCGTGTCCGCGATTCCGTACGAGACCCCCACCGAGGAGGCCCGCCGCGACGCGCGACGAGGACCGCCGCCGCCGCCCTTGGCGTCCGTCACGACGGGACTCGATGGGTCGTTCACTCTGGCCGTGACCGCCCAGCCGGGCGAGGAGAAGCTCTTCACCGTTCGGGCCGAGGGGGGCGGCGCGGTCGCCGTCGCGCTCGCCGGTGTGTTCGACGCCTCGGAGATCGAGGACCTGGGCGAGCACGTCGTCCTCAAGGGCGAGAAACTGGCAGGCAAGGTGACCGACGCGTCGGGAGCGCCGGTCGGGAATGCCGAGGTCGTCCTCCTGGCGCAACCCGATCGCCTCGGTGATCCCGAGATCGAGGCCGCTCCACGGCGCACGCTCACGTCGGTCGACGGCGGTTTCCGCTTCGACGACGCCAGTGCATCGGGCAACACGCTCGCCGTGGAAAGGGTGGGGCTCCAGGCCGGGCGCGTCACGCAGGTGAAGGCCGGCACCTTGGCGAGGCCGATCGTCCTGGGACGCGGCGTCTCGGTTTCGGGGATCGTGCGAAAGGCGGACCGTGTCTCCCCCGCCGCGGGTGCGCTCGTGCGGGTCGAAGCACGGGTCGCCACGAGATGGGTGGAAACGGAGAGCGACGGCAGGTTCACTTTGACCGACGCGCCGACCGGGGCGGTGACGGTGATCGCCGACGACGGCGAGACCGGCTATGTGGAGCAGGGAGGGGTGAAGCTGCCCCTCGTCGACGGAAAGCCGCTCGCGCTCGTCCTCGAACCGCCGGCGACCCTGCTCGGCCGCACGGTCGACGCCAAGTCGGGGCGACCGGTGCCGCGCACGAGGATCGAGGTGCGCTCGGCCGGAAGGAAGCGGGTCGCCCGATCGGGGCCCGACGGAGCCTACGCGCTGCGTGCGCTCCCCCCACGGTCCTGGTCGCTGCGCGCCGACGAGCCCCGCTACGTCGTCTGGACGCGGCGCAGCGTCCCGCTGGCCGTGGGCGAGACGAAGAAGGTCGACGTTCCCCTCGTGCTCGGCGCGACGCTCTCGGGCCGCGTCATCGATTCGGACGGGAAGCCCGTCGCGGATGCCCGGGGCTCGCTCATCCCGACCGGCAACGTTCCGCCCGCGCGGACGCTCCGGAGGTGGCTCCGGGCCGAACCGCCCGCGTTCCGCAGCCGGACCGACGGCACGTTCAAGGCGAACCGACTCGCCCCGGGGGAGAGCCAGATCCTCGAAGTTTCCCACCCCGACTTCGAGCGCGCGAGGGTCGGCGGACTGACGCTACTTCCCGGCGCGGCGAAGTCCGGCGTCTCGGTCGTGCTCACCCGGGGAGCGGTGGTCACCGGCACCGTCAAGGACGGCGATGACCGGCCGGTTCCCGGCGCCGACGTGGAGATCTACCAGGCGCCGTCGTTCGCAGGCGTGGGCGCGCGGGCCGGCGTCCGGGCGATCGGGAGCCTCGCCGCCTCGGGTAACGCGGAGCGGAAGGGCGATACCACGGGACCCGAGGGTCGTTTCACGATCCGCGGCGTGGCACCCGGCGAGTACCAGGTCACCGTGAAGCGCGTGACCTATGCGACGGAGGTGGTCACCGTCAAGGTGCCGGCCGGCGGTTCTCCGAAGGCGGTCGACGTGACCCTCCACCCGGGCGCGACCATCTCGGGGCGCGTCGTGCGCCGGTCCGGGGAAGGCGCCGAAGGGTTCGTGGTTTCCGCGGACGCTCGAGGCAGCCGCGCCTTCGGCGCCGCCTTTCGCTCGCCCACCGATCCGCCCACCGCGCCCGACGGAGGATTCACCATCGAAGGCCTCAAGGCCGGCCAGACCTACGACTTGAGGCTCTTCGGACCCGCCGGGCCTGCCGAGGGCAAGCGAGGCGTCACGGCGCCGTCCTACGACGTGCGAATCGCGGTGGCGGGAGCCGGTCGCATCACCGGAACCGCGCTCGAGGCGGCCAGCGGGACGCCGCTCACCGACTTCACGGTCTCGTACGAGCCGGATCGCGGCGGCGGATTTCGGGCGGCGGCGCGCGGCGGCGCGCTCGGAGTGGGCGGGCCGGGCCAGCCGGTGGCAGCGCACGGCGACGATGGCGCGTTCACGCTCGAGGACGTCCCTGCCGGGACCTGGAGCGTCGTGGTCACCGCACCGGGCTGCCAGCCGGCCCACGTCGGGGGCGTTGTGGTGGAAGAGGGGTCGACGCGCGAACACGTCGAGGTGCGGGTCGCAAGGGGCGCGGCGCTGAAAGGGCGCGTCCTGGACGCGGAGACCGGAGCCGCGACTCCGAACGCCGCGGTCTCGCTCGCGCCGACGGGTCAGCGACCGGCGATGGGGGCGGTGATGCAGGACGTCGCCGACGGCGGCGTGGGCACCGACGCCGAGGGGCGGTTCGAGTTCGACGGGATCGGCGCGGGCGAGCAGATGCTCCACGCCACCCATCCGGACTACGCCGACGCCGTCCAGTCCGTCGACGTGAAGGAGGACGGGGCCAGCGTCGAGATCCGCATGTCCCAGGGAGGCGTGCTGGCCGGGGTCGTGGCGCTGGATACGGGACAGCCGGCGCCGGGGGCCGACGTGTCGCTCTCGCCGGCGGGCGGTGCCGGGTTCGGTCTCGGCGCTCTCATGGGCGGCCCCTCGAGCATCACCGACGGCGCGGGGTCGTTCCGCTTCGCTCATCTGAGCGCGGGACGGTACACGCTCACCGCCTCGCTCGGATCGCGGGCCAGCGCGCCGCTCGACGTCGTGCTCGAGGCCGGCCGGTCGCAGGAGAGCCTCGCATTGCAGCTCCAGTCCGGCGTCACCATCGAGGGCACGTTGACCGGGCTGCCGGACGGCCTCCTCGGATCCACGACGGTCACCGCGAGCGCGTCCGGGGCTTATTTCCAGTCCACACGGCCGGCGGCCGACGGGCACTTCGAGATCGACAACGTCCCGGCCGGACTCGTGACCCTGCGGGGCACGGCGGACGACCCCGCCGGCTCCACCCGCAGCGCGACCCGGCAGGTCACCGCTTCCACGGACCAGCCCGTCCTTTCCGTCCAGCTCGCCTTCGACCAGGGACTCACGCTGTCCGGCCGCATCACCCGGTCGAGCCAGCCCGTGGCGGGCGCCAACGTGTTCGCCGTCCTCGCGGGAGGCGGTGGACGCCAGGCCTCCGTGGTCACCGACGACGCCGGGGCGTACCGGCTCGACGGGCTCCAGGAGGGGACGTACACGGTCAGCGCGCTCTCGATGGCCTCCGGCTCCACCCGGCGCCAGAGCGTCACCCTGACCTCCGATGAGGTCCTCGACATCGCGTTTCCCAGCGCGAAGATCGCCGGGCAAGTGGTGGATGCCGGGGGTAAAGCGCCTCTGGCCGACGCCACCGTGACGATCGCGGCGCGGGATCCGGGCGCGACGGGCGGCATCGGGCAGCGACCGGCCACGACGGATAGCGACGGTCAATTCTCCTTCTCGAATCTCGACGAAGGGGCTTACACGCTGATCACCAGCAGGCCCGACTACCAGCTCGACAAGCGCGACGTGAGCGCTTCCGAACAGGGGACCGGCGGCCTGGTCATCGAGCTCGCCCGCGGGTCCGGCATCGGCATCAGGGTGCAGGACGGCCTCTTCGCTCTGCCCCTGCGCGGCGTGATGGTGCGCGTCCTCGATCCCCGAGGATCGACCGTGTTCGGTCCGTCGGCGATCGCCCTGGACGGGGAGGGGCAGGGCGCGATCCCGTCCCTGCAGCCGGGAACCTACACGTTGCTCGCCGGAGCATCGGGGTACGCGCCGGCCCGTCTCGACGGGGTCAACGTCCCGTCCTCGACCGTGGCGATCTTCCTCACTCCGGGCGGATCGGTCCTCGTGCAAGCGGGACCCCGGACGCTCGCGGCCGGCACCGCGACCGGCACGATCACGAACGCGGCGGGCCAGCCGGCGGTCCTTTCCCTGGCCAACCTGGAGGGGCGGCTCGCCGTCTCGCAGCCGAGCCTGACGCTACGGAACCTCGCCCCGGGGAGCTACGTCCTGTCGATCCCGGCGGTGGAGTTTACGAGCGCGTTCGCCGTGAGCGAGGCCGGCACCACCGTCCTGCGGCTTCCCTGAGGGCGCGGAGACCCAGAGCGGTTCCGCGCTCAGAGGCGACCGTAGTAGAGCTTCGTGACGTACTCGAAGACGACCCGGCTCTCCGATTGGTGAGCTTCGAAGAGCTCGGAGAGCTCGGCGAGCATCGCCTCGTGGCGGGGGTGTCCTTCGACGGGAACGTAGGACGACGACAGGAGCCTCCCCTTCAACCCTTCGTGGTCGAAGGTCTGCCGGTTGTCGAAGAGCCGCGTTTCGAAGCCGGCAGCCCCGTAGAACGCGGAGAGCGCGGCGGAGTCGATTCTCCGATGATCGACCTGCTCGTAGTCCGTCGCGTGGCGGAGCAGCAGCTCCTCGTACCTGAGGAGAAAGGGCGTCGACGTCGTCAGCCGCTCGTTCCAGATCAGCACCACCCACCCGCCGGGCCGGAGGATCCTCACGAACTCCTCCCCGGCCTTCGCTCGATCGAACCAATGGAACGCCTGGCCCGACGCAACGAAATCCACGCTCCGCGCCGGAAGGGTCGTCGCTTCCGCCGTTCCTTCGATGCTGCGGCAACGCGGGTATCCGCGGAGCAGGTGCTCGGCGGCCTCCCGCATCTCGCGATTCGGCTCCACGGCGGAGACCGGGTTCCCGTGCTTCAAGAACAACTCGGTCAGGATCCCCGTTCCCGAGCCGACGTCCGCGATCTCAGAGGCACCGGTGAGGCCGCAATCGGCCGTGAGCGCCTCGAGGACGGCCTCGGGGTAGGGCGGCCGGTACTTGACGTAATTCTCCACCCGCCCGGAGAAGCGCTGCGTGGAATCCACCATGCCGGCATCCCCTCGCCCCGGGTCCATCGAGGCACCTGCTTCCTCGCCCCGGCACACCCTAGAATATCCCCGGAGCGCGGCCCAGCACCGCTCCGGGTCCCGGTGGCCCGGAAACCGGGCCGCTCGGGGGCACGATGACGGGAGCCGGTCGTCGCGTCGCCGCGTCCCGGCGCGCGCCGGAGAGCTCGGCCGCGCCGGCCACCGGCACCCGCCCGGCCCGCGTCGCGGTGATCTCCGCGGCGCTGCTCGTCTTGATCCTCGCCGCGTACCCGGGCGTCCTCCGGAACGGCTTCGTCAACTACGACGATCAGGTCTACGTCACCGAGAACCCGCACGTCCAGGCGGGGCTCAACGGAGACTCCGTCGCGTGGGCCTTCACCACCACCGACCAGGCCAACTGGCACCCTCTCACCTGGCTCTCCCACATGCTCGACGTACAGCTCTACGGGCTCGACGCCGGGAAGCACCACTCGACGAGCCTGATCCTCCACGCCGCGAATGCGTTGTTGCTGTTTCTCCTCCTCGTCCGGGTGACCGGTGCTCTCTGGCGTTGCGCTTTCGTCGCCGCCCTCTTCGCGGTCCACCCTCTCCACGTCGAGTCGGTCGCCTGGATCGCGGAGAGGAAGGACGTGCTCAGCACCCTCTTCTGGCTGCTGACCCTCGCGGCCTGGCTCGGGTACCTCGGGTCGAGAACGGCCGTGCGCTACGCCCTCGTGGTGGCGCTCTACGCGGCCGCGCTGATGGCCAAGCCCATGCCGGTGACGCTCCCCTTCACACTCCTGCTCCTGGACTTCTGGCCGCTCCGCCGGCTCGCGCCTCCTCCGGGCGAGTCCCGGGAAGCGCTCCCACGGCTCCTGCTGGAGAAGGCGCCCCTCGTCTTGATGTCGGTGGCCTCCTGCGTCGTGACCTTCGCCGCCCAGCGGAGCGGCGGATCCGTCGAGACCCTGCAGGACTTCACCTTCGGCGAGCGCCTCGCGAACGCGGCGCTGGCCTACGTGTCATACCTCGGCAAGACCCTCTGGCCGGCGTCGCTGGCGGTCTTCTATCCCCACCCGCACGCGAGCCCCGCCACGTGGCCCGTGGCCGCGGCGGCGCTCGTCCTCGCGGCGGTCACGGGGATCTCGCTCCGATTGGCGTCGAGGGCTCCGTTCCTCGCGTTCGGCTGGCTCTGGTACCTGGGCACGCTGGTTCCAGTGATCGGTCTGATCCAGGTCGGCTCGCAAGCGATGGCGGATCGGTACACCTACGTTCCGCTGATCGGCATCTTCGTCGCGATCGCCTGGGGACTGTCGGAGCTCGGGAGGAGGGACCGAAGGACCCGGTACGCGATCGCCGGAGCCTGCGCCGCGTCGCTCGTCGCGCTTCTCCCCGCCACCCGCGCCCAGGTCGGTCACTGGGCCGGCAGCGAAGCGCTGTACGGGCACGCCCTGGCGGTGACTTCGGACAACTGGCTGGCTGAGGAGTACCTCGGACGAGCGCTCTTCGAGCAGGGCAAGACGGACGAGGCCATCGTCCGTTACACGGAATCCCTTCGGATCCATCCGGGGTTCGCCGGCGGTCACAACGACCTGGGGATCGCGTTCGCGCAGCAGGGACGTATCCCGGAGGCGATCGACCAGTACGACCGGGCGCTTCGACTGAGGCCGGGCTCCGCCGAGGCCCACAACAACCTGGGAGTCGCTCTCGTCCGGCAGGGCCGAGTCACCGAGGCGATCGAGCAGTACGAGCAGGCGCTCCGGCTGAATCCGGACCTCGCCGATGCTTGCGGGAACCTGGGCTACGCGCTGGACAGGGTCGGGCGGCGAAGCGAAGCGATCGCGCAGCTCGAGCGCGCCGTGCGCCTCAGGCCCGGCTCCGCGGGGACCCACCTCGGCCTGGGCAACGCCCTGGTGGGCGCGGGCCGGGTCGACGCGGCCATCGAGCAGTTCGGCGAGGCGCTGCGCTTGAAGCCGGACTCCGCCGAGGCACTCAACAATCTCGGGCTGGCCTTGACGGCGGCGAACCGGCTGTCCGAGGCGATCGAGCGATTCCGGGAGGCGCTCGGGGTCCGTCCCGATTTCGCCGAGGCCCACAACAACCTCGGCGTCGCCCTGGCCCACCTGAGCCGCAGCGCGGAGGCGCTCGAGCACTTCCGGCAGGCGGTGCGGCTCCAGCCGGAGTTCGACCAGGCTCGCGCCAATCTCAGGGCCGCGGAGGAAGCCGGCGGAGATCGCCCCTAGCGGCTCGTCGCATCACGGCGGAGCGAACGCTCGTTCCCGTCGCTTGTCGCCGGCGTGCGCGCGGGCGTATAAGAGCGGCGGGGCGAGTTCGGAAGGAGATGACCACGATGAAGGCCTTCTTCGGGACGTTTCTCGTGGGAGCGGTCGTTCTCTCGGCCGGCGTCGCCGCGGCAGTCGAGCTGCCGGCGGCGGAGGCGAATCTGCCCGAGGTCCTTCAGGGTTACCGCGCGATCGCGCCGGCGCCGGAGGGGGTCGCGGTCCGGGTCAGGGCGGGACGGATCGGCCACATGGAGATTCATCTGGACGAGGGGGCCGTCTACCCACTCAAGGGGGCGGGGGGCGACGTGCTCGGCTTCTACTTCGACGGACACGGCCACTACGCCTACAAACCGGAGGCCCCGCTCGACCAGCAGACCTTCGAGACCAACCTGAGCCGCTACGCTCCCACCCTGCGTCCCGCCAACCACGAGGTCGGCGATCTGTTCGAGCGCCTGGTGGTCTTCTTCGCCGCCCCGACCCTCCCGGAGCTGTGGGAGACGGGAACGGGGACGGCGAAGCCGATCGAGCCCGCCAGCCGCGCCGCGTTCGACAGGATCTGGAAGCGCGTCACGGAGGGGAGCTACCTCGAGTTCGACCACCTGGCCTGCGAGGCCCGGATGAACGGCGGGAAGCTCCAGTACGTCTACGCGGAGATCGAGGGGGAGAAGGAGACCCTGGGCTACACCTTGGACCGGATGAGAGGTTTCGACGAGACCCTCACCACCTTTGCCAAGTACCAGGGTACGGACGTCCGGTTCACGCGGACCCTCAGTCGTCTCGCGATCTCCCGGGAGGGAGAGGGGTCCTTCGTGTGGACGCTCAAGGACGCCCATCTGGACGTCGCGACCGACGACAACCGCAAGGGGACCATCGACAGCGAGCTCACCTTCGAGGCGGTGCGGGGGAACCTGCGAGTCGGCCCCCTCTCGCTCGTCAACGGCCGCGACCCGTACTCGTACAACTGGGCCTCGGAGAAGAACCGGCTGCGCGTCCTCAAGGTCGTCGACGCCTCCGGGGCCGACGTCCCGTTCTCGCACCGCTACGACGAGCTGCTCGTGCAGCTCCCGCACCCGCTGGCCAAGGGGGAGCGCATCGTGCTCCGTTTTTCGACCGAAGGCGCGATCTTCACGGGCTTTGGCGGCGAGACCATCGACAACTACTTCGACCTCTTTGGGGCCTCCTGGTTCCCGCGCCCGTTCGGCTGGGACCAGGGGCTGTACACGTTCACGCTCAAGGTGAAGACCCGGAAGCCGTACTACCCCCTGGCCTCGGGAACGACGACCGCGTTCCGCGAGGACGGCGACCATTACGCGCTGGAGTCGTCGAGCACCGTGCCCGTGGAGCAGCCCGCGGTGTTCGCGGGCAAGTACAAGAACCACGAGGAGAAGGCCGACGGCCTCACCATCCGGCTCCACAGCTACGCGATGGCGAACAAGTACGTCGTGGAGGTGCTCCCCGGCCTGGCGCGGGAGCTGATCCGCTACTACCGCGACCACCTGGGCCCGTACCCGTTCGACGAGCTGGACGTCGTCGAAGTGCCGGAGTACTGGTTCGGCATGGCTCCGTCCGGAATGATCCTGTTGCCGACGCAGGCCTACAAGCCCCGCCAGGATTGGCTCGCGGCCTACCTCACGCGCGGAGCCCCCAGGGTGGTGGCCCACGAGATCGCGCACCAGTGGTTCGGTCACAAGCTCGTCCCCGCCAGCCTCGAGGAGAACTGGCTCTCGGAGTCGTTCGCCGAGTACCTCGCCGGCCTCGCGATGGGCGCGGGCGAGACCGACGAGCGCCGCGTGGTCGGCTTCAAGACGATGTTCGCGGAGTGGCGGATGTACACGGCCCGCGATTGCCCGGACCTTCCGCTCAAAGCCGCCAACAGCATGGGAGGCCCCGACGGGGACCGAGACCGCTGGTGCCTCCTCTACAACCGCGGCCCGCTGGTCCTGCACATGCTCCGGACGATGGTCGGCGAGGAGAAGTTCTTCGCGATCCTCCGCCGGTACCTGGAGAAGGCGAACTTCGGCCCCGCGACCACCGAGGACCTGAAGGCCGTCGCCAGCGAGGTCCTGAAGGTCGACCTCGGGTGGTTCTTCGACGAGTGGTACGGCGAAGGGGGGATCCCGACGATCCACGTCGAGCAGAAGGTCGAGCCCGGCGCGGGCGGTGGCTTCGTGTTCAGCGGCCGGCTGGAGCAGCCCGAGGGACCGGCGTTCAAGAGGATCTTCGTGCCGTTCGTGCTCGACTATCCGGGCGGCACCCGGGAGGCGAAGGTCGTCTTCCAGGACAAGCCCGTCAAGGAGTTCCGGTACGAGCTGCGCGAGAAGCCGCGGAAGGTCACCGTCGACCCGTCGGAGAATAACCTGGCCGTCTACCGCTGAGCGTTCGCGCCCTTCCCGTCGCCGGCCGCGGCGCCTCCGGCGTCGCGCCCGCCGGGAAGGCCCAGGGTCCTCATGAGCGCGGCGGCGAGCCCTTCGACGCCGCCCCCGCCTCCTCCCGCGACGAGCACCTCCGGGACGAACCGGACCCCGCTCTGCGCGATCGCCGTCGCGATGTTGACCGCCGCGGTGGACCCCGCGCCCAGCGCCGCGACCTGCGCCTCGTACCCCTTCGCCCGGGCCAGTCCCACCGCCTCGACCTCCGCTCCCTTCGCCGCGCCGGTTTCCCGGATGTACGTCGCCTCGCCCTCGGCCTCGGCCTTCCGGGCCTCGGCGTTGTTGGTCTTGATGTCCACGCCGACCTTCGATTTCGCCAGCTCGGCCTGCATGTCGGCCGTCCCCTTCGCGTGCTCCATGTCCACCCGCTGGTCCTGGGCCTGCTCCTGGCGGCGGAACGTCTCGATCTCCTGGTTGGCGATCTCGCGCTCCGTCAGGACCCGCACGAGGTCCTCCGGCAGGATGACGTCCTGGATGTAGACCCCTCTCGTCTCGACCTGGTACTGGTCGAGCTGCGACTTGATGTGGGTGAACGCCTCCTCCTGCACCTGCTGGCGCGTCTCGATGAACTTGATCGCCGGCATGCTCTGCAGCTTGTCGCGGAAGTGGTTGCCCACCGCCGACTGGAGGACCTCGCTCACCAGGTTGCGCATCGTCCCGACCATCGAGATCACCCGGGGCGCCTTGGTGTCCGGGACGTGGATCTGCACCTGCAGGTCGATGCGGAAGATGAACCCTTCCCGCGATTTCGCCACGATCTGCTGCAGCTGCGCGTCGAGGTTGTGCGCCTGCGAGACCGCATCCGCCCAGTTCAGGGTCAGGATCGCCGTCGGGACGATCTCCGCCTCGTAGCAGCGCGGGTTGATCGGGTACTTGCCGGTGCGCAGCGGCTCCTGCCACACCCCGCGGTGACCGGGCCGGACGAGAGAGCCGAACTTGAACTCCGCTCCGGACGTGTCCTCGGTCACGAGGCCGACGTAGGCCTTGATGACCGCCACCTCCCCCTGCTTGACGACGAGCATCGGCACGACCTCGACCGACACGAGGAACGGGTTGAGCGCGTACGCGCCGTAGAGGAGCGGATCGTGCTGCAGGCCGATCTTCCCGCCCCGATCGAGGAACGCCTGGAAGTCTTGGTAGTTGTTGTGCTGCTGGTTCTTGCTGCCGAGGATCGTCTCGATCAGCTCCGGGTCGCTGCCGGCCCCCTTCTCGCGCTCCTCGA
The DNA here is from genome assembly GCA_020073205.1 of Terriglobia bacterium. NCBI lineage: Bacteria > Pseudomonadati > Acidobacteriota > Terriglobia > Terriglobia bacterium. The sequence goes on along the minus strand of JAIQFR010000007.1, from coordinate 35,781 downwards.
GGTCCGCGAACCCCCCGAGGCGGCTGGCGATGTCCCCCGCCGAGAGCGGGTCCCCCTCGAACGTGGTGACGATCCCGACGGTATCGCCCACGTGCCCCTCGGAGCCGCCGGGCCGCGGCACGATCCGGACGAGGTCGAGCTGTTCCGGCTTCAAGCCGAACGACGCCGGCGCGAGGCGCCCCTCCCGGTCCGAGAGGCGGCGCAGGTCGGGAGACGCCGATACGCCGTAGACCCGAGCCTTGGTGATCACCAGGAAGGCCACCGGGTGGATCGGCACGAGCGATCCCGGCGGCAGGACCGGCCTCTGGACGCCCTTCTGCCCGCCCTCCGCCACGAACCGGCGCAGGTCCGAGAAGTTCGCGAAGGCCGGCTTGTAGACGGCGGACTTCGCGCCGATCGGCAGCGGTCCGCCGACCTGCGAGATGACCACGCCGATCTCCCCCGCGGGCACCTGGACCCACGAGTGCTTCTCGACCCTGTAGAGCACCCAGAACTTGAAGCGGAGGCCGGGCATGAGCAGATCGGCCTGATAGCCCGCTTCCCCCTCGAAGGCGATCGGACTGTCGTTCGAGAGCCTCTTGAAGGAGAAGCGCTTGACCACCAGTCCGACCTGCGTCGGGCCGATCGTGCGAAGGGAAGGGAGCACCAGGAAGACGACCATCGCCGCCAGCCCCGCGGCCGCCATCGCGCCCCAGATCACCATGGCAGACTCCTCCTCGGGAACCGAATGGACTCGACCGCTTCAAGCGCGGCCCGCGCCACGCCGAAGCGCCTTACGTACCTTCCGGATGACTCCCAGCGTACCCCCCGACCCGGGCGGCGCACAAGCCGTCCGCCACCGGTCCCGCGCCGGATCAGGCCGCCTGTGGCTCCACGCGATGCGGGGCGCCGCAGTGCGGGCAGCCGATCTCCCGGCCGAGGTAGGCCGGAGGGATCTTGAGCGTGGTCCCGCAGGCGCAGGCGACGAAGGCGTACCGGTTGAGGCGCCACAGCATGTCGGTGGTCCGCCGCACCCTCTCGAGGCGCGCGGTCGTGTCTTGGGCGGCCGGAGCCGTGGGGGCGTGAGCCGCGGCCTCGAGCGATGCGTACGGGACCACGCCCACCGCCCTCCCCGTCACCTTGCGGAACGCCTCGTCGTAGCGCGCGAGGCCCGCGCCGCCCGCCATCGCACGGAGGATGCGGACGCGCTCTGTGATCGGCGGGTGGGTGGCCGTGAGATCGGCGAGGCCGCGAGCCGAGACGCTCATCGGATTGACGATGTACATCGGGGCCGTGGCCCTCGACGCCGACGCCAGCTTGGCCGGCGAGCGGGAGATCTTCTCGAGGGCGCTCGCCAGCCCCTCGGGGTAGCGCGTGTAGAGGGCCGAGGAGGCGTCCGCCAGGTACTCGCGGCGGCGCGACACCGCGAGATAGATCAGCTGGGCGATGATCGGCGCCAGGATCATGAGGACGATCGCGACGAGCGCGATCACGAGCTGCCCCTGGCCGCCCTCACGCGACGACGTCCTCCGCCGTCCTCCGCCGAAGAACAGCACGCGGGTGCCGAGGTCGGCGAGCAGCACGATGGTGCCCATCATGATGCCGACCATCATCATGTACAGGACGTCGCGGTTCCTGACGTGACCGAGCTCGTGAGCGATGACCCCCTGCAGCTCGTTGCGGTCGAGCGTCTCCAGGAGCCCGGCGGTGACCGCCACCGCGGCGTGCTCGGGATCGCGCCCGGTTGCAAACGCGTTCGGCGCCGCGTCGTCGATGACGTAGACGTCGGGAACCTTGGCGATGCCTGCGGCGATGCACATCTCCTCCACGACGTCGAAGAGCACGGGGTTGTCCTGCTTGGCGATCTTGCGGGCCCCGGCGAGCGAAAGGAGGATCGAGTCGCCGGAGTAGTAGCTCACCAGCGTGAGGACGATCCAGACGAGAAAGGCCGCGAACAGCCCGACCGTTCCCGCCCCCCGGGCCAGCGATTCCCCGACCGCGTAGCCCACGAGGAGGAGCAGGCCCGCCATGAGCACCACCAGGGTGGCGGCGCGGCGTTGATTGGCGCGAACCAGCTCCCACACGCGCCGGGCCCCGCCTAGAACTTCACCTGCGGGACCTGGCGGTCCTCCGGCGCCTCGACCTCGAAGAAATGCTCCGCGCTGAAGTTGAACATGCCGGCGATGATGTTGGAGGGGAACATCTGGATCCTGTTGTTGAGACGCAGGGCCGTGTCGTTGTAGTACTGCCGGGCGAAGCCGATCTTGTTCTCCGTCGAGGTGAGCTCCTCCTGCAGCGCCAGGAAGTTCTGGTTGGCCTTCAGGTCGGGGTAGGCCTCCGCCACGGCGAAGAGGGAGCGCAGCGTCTGCGACAGCGCGTTCTCCACCTTGGCGCGCTCCTCGACGCCGCCGCCGGTCAGATCGATCGCCTGCTGGCGGGCTCGGGTCACCGCCTCGAGGGTGCCCCGCTCGTGGCCCATGTACCCCTTGACCGCTTCCACCAGGTTGGGGATCAGGTCATGGCGGCGCTTCAGCTGGACGTCGATCTGGCTCCACGAGTTCTTCACCTCGTTGCGGGCGCCGACGAGGCCGTTGTACATGCCCATCACCCAGAGGGCCACGACGACGATGACGACCAACACGGCCAGAACGAAGATCATCGTTCCACCTCCTCACGGTTCGCGACGTTCGATTCCGAGGGTCTCGCCGGCGCGCCCGGGCCGGGACCGAAAACCTCGCCCATGAAACGGAGCAGCGCCTCGGGATGCGAGCCCGGCCTGGCCGCCAGCTGGCCCATGAGCGAGCCCAGCTCTCCCCGATCGAACCAGAGTCCGTGCCCCGCGCCGCAGCGGTCGAGGGTGACCCGCGGCGCGGACCCGAGGGCCGTCTTGTCCATCTTGCGGTCGCAACGCGGGCAGAAGCGCCGCGCCTCGCGGGCGTCCGTCGTCTCCTTTGCTGAGCCCTCGCCCGGCGGGAGCGCTCGGCCCGCCTTCTCCGCCAGCAAGGCCAGCTCTCCGGCGTCGAACCAGAGCCCGTGACACCAGGGACAGCAATCGAGCTCGATCCCTTCGCGCTCGGCCACCACCAACGGCTCGCGACACGCGGGGCAATTCACGACGCGCGCCTCCCCGGGGGACGTTGCTCACCAAGACGTTCCTCGAGGAAAGCATACGCCCGACGCTTCCGAAGGAACAGTGCCCCGTCGATCCCGCTCCGTTGCCGGTCTCGTTGTAGGATTCCTGGGAGGGCGCCTCGGAATGACGAAGCCGGACCGCGTCGAGTCATGGCGCCGCGTCGTGGTCGTGTTCAAGCTCGCGACCGGAGGCGCGGAGCTGGGGCTGGGAATCACGATCCTCGCGCTCTCGGCGGCGGGGTTCGACCGGCTCGTGGGCCGGCTCCTCAACACCGGCCTTCGCCACGACCCGAACGGCTCCGTCTTCGTGTTCGTGGAGCGCCACCTGCCCGCGCTCCTGGCCGGGAAGGAGTGGATCGCCCTCGGTCTCCTGGCCCTGGGAGGTCTCAAGGTGGCCGGCGCCGTCGGCCTCCTCCTCGGACGGCCCTGGGCCTACCACCTCCTGGTGGCGCTTCTGGTCCTCCTCGTTCCCGTCGATGCCTACCACGTGGCGACGAGGCCCTCGATCACCGGAGCGGTCCTGCTCCTTCTCAACGTCGGGGCGCTGGGCATCCTGCTTCGCTACAGGAGGGCGCTCCTCGTCGTCGAGGGCGGCTGACCGTCAGAGCCGCCGATCGACCGGGCCGAGCTCACCTTCCCAGCTTGGCCCGGATCGCCTCGATCACCCTGTCCGCCGACGGGAGCACGCCCAGCATGCCGAGAGCCCCGGCTTCCGCCACGACCTCGCCGTCCACGAGGACCCTGAACTCCCCGTAGCGGCCGGGCACCTTGTTCACTTCCTGGCCGAGCTCCTTCCGCACGCGCGCCGCCACCCTGGCGGCTTGTATGGCGGAAACTCAGTACGTGCAGTACCGGATCGCGACGCGGCTCATGGTGGCCTCCCCGCGGCTCCATCTCGAGAGTACCCCGGTGATGGAACCGATCCCCTCAGTTGCAGGTCCCTCCAAGGCAGGTCGAGGGGCTGCAGACGTTGACGCACTGGATGTTCGACGACGTCGTGCACGTGTGAACGAAGGACGGACAGCTCGCGCAGAGGGGGACGCAGCTTTCCGTCGAGGTGCAGTTGGCCAGCCCGCCGCAGGAAGCCTTGCACGAGCTGACGCACGTGCGGGCCGACGCGCAGGCGAAGGTCGTGCCCGTGCAGGTGGCGCAATTCGGGATGCAGGCGCCGGCCGCCGGACAGAAGTAGAGGCCGCCTGGACACTGGCACGATCCGGAGACGCAGGTTCTGCCCCCCGTGCAGACGGCACAGTTAATGCCTCCGGTGCCGCACGCGTCGTTGCCGGTTCCCGGCAGGCACACGGTGCCCTGACAGCAGCCGCTCGGACACGAGATCGGGTCACACACGCACGTTGCGTTCGAGCACCGTTGCTCGGGTCCGCATGCGGACGCGCCATCGCAGCGGCACACACCGTTCACGCAGGAGTCCGCCGTCATGCCGCAGTCCAGGCACGCCACGCCCCCGATGCCGCAGGCCGAAGCGCTCGGCGTCGTGCACGTCGTACCCGAGCAGCAGCCGAGCGGGCAGGAAATCGGGTCGCAGATGCAGGTTCCGTTGAAGCACCGCTGCCCCGACCCGCACGCGGACCCGCCGTCGCAGTGACACACCCCGCCCACGCACGCGTCCCCCGTCAAGCCGCAATCGATGCACGCCGCACCCCCGATGCCGCAGGCCGACGGGTCCGGCGGCGCCGTGCACGTCGTACCGGAGCAGCAGCCCGCCGGACACGAGGTCGCGCTGCACGCGCACGCCCCGTTCACGCACTGCTGCCCCGCCCCGCAGGCGGACCCGCCATCGCAGCGGCATACTCCGTCCACGCAAGAGTCCGCGACCATGCCGCAGTTCACGCACCCCACGCCACCGATGCCGCAGGCCGATGCGCTGGGAGTGGCGCATGTCGTGCCGGAGCAGCAGCCGAGCGGGCAGGAAATCGGGTCGCAGATGCAGGTTCCGTTGAAGCACCGCTGCCCCGATCCGCATGCGGACCCGCCGTCGCAGCGGCAAACCCCGCCCAAGCACGCGTCCCCCGTCAAGCCGCAATCGAAGCACGCCGCACCCCCGATCCCGCAGGCCGACGGGTTCGGCGGCGCCGTGCACGTCGTTCCGGAACAGCAGCCGCTCGCGCACGACGTCGCGTTGCACACGCACGCCCCGTTCACGCACTGCTGCCCAGCCGAGCACGCGGGTCCCGATCCGCACTGGCAGACGCCGTTGACGCACGAGTTCGCCGTGATCGCGTCGCAGGTCACGCACGCGCCGCCACCGGTGCCGCAAGCCGAGACGCTCGGAGTCGTGCACACCGAGCCGGAGCAGCAGCCGTTCGGGCACGAGACCGAGTCGCACACGCAGGTCCCGTTCGAGCACCGCTGCCCTGCGCCGCAGGCGGGCGCCGACCCGCACTGGCATGCGCCGTCAACGCACGAGTCCGCATCCGCGCCGCAGGCCAAGCAAGCGACGCCACCGATGCCACAGGCCGACACACTCGGCGTCGTGCACGTCGTGCCGGAGCAGCAGCCGGTCGGACACGACGCCGTGTTACACACGCATGCGCCGTTCACGCATTGCTGCCCAGCGGAGCACGCGAGCCCCGACCCGCACTGGCAGACGCCGTTCACGCACGAGTTCTCCGTGATCGGGTCGCAGGTCACGCACGCGCCGCCACCGCCGCCACACGCCGAGACGCTCGGAGTCGCGCACGTCCCGCCGGAGCAGCAACTGTTCGGGCATGACGTCGCGTCGCAGACGCAGCTCCCGCTCACGCACCGCTGACCCGCCGCGCAGTAGACTCCCCCGCAACCCTGCGGGCAGGTCGTGCTCGTTCGCTCGGCGCCTTGAGCGCCGCCCGTGCGCTCGTAGCCGTAGGTTCCCTCGCCGCACGTGTTTTCTCCACGTATCAGGTACCAGAACCCGGACCCGACGACGGGAGTCGTGGCATCCGCCAGCGAGGTGGCGGCGAGGTAATCGGCGAGGCAGACCTCGTCGTTGCCGCCCGGGCCGACCGGAAGCGCGCCGAGACCTCCGCGCAGAACGTCGTGCGCCGTTCCCGATCCGCCTCCCGCGGTGCTCCACGTCATCGTGACTCTGTCGGAGAACCCGAGGTTCGCGACCTCCCCGGGCGGCGCATAGGCACTCGGGTCCAGCGGCGCGCAGTCGAGGTCGTCCCTCACACCGTCGCCGTCGGAGTCGCTTAGGACCCGTACGGTCGTCTGCGCCGAATTGCCGGCACGGTCGGCGACGCGGACGATCACGTCGTACGACGACGACGAGCCGGTCGCGATGACGCCGCCGTGAGGATCCACGAGGCCGCTGCTGTACCCGTTGACCACGGGGTCCTGCGCGACGTACGTGATCGGGTCGCCCGGATTGACCTGGATTCCGGGCGTCGCCGGGTCCACGTCCGGCGATGTCATCTGCACGACCGGCGGCGTGTTGTCCACGTAAAACCGGATCGTGTCCGAATTGATGTGCTCGCGCGGGTCGTTTTGAGGCGCGCACTGCATCGAGTCCTGCGCGGTCACCGTGAGGGTGTGCGGTCCGTCGGGGAGCGCGGCCGTGTTGAGCTGCACCGGCACCGCCTGAGGGGGAGAGACCGGCGGGGGCGGGCAAAACGGCGGGGGCGGATACGGGACCGCGCTCAGCTGTTGCCCGTCCACCGCGACCTGCGTGATCACCGCAGGCCCGCACATGCAGTACGGGGTGCTCTCCTCTTTGCGCAACGCCTGTGCGTCCACGGTGATGGTCCCCTGGACCGGCAGATCGACCATCGGCGAGGTCGCCGCGACCACGACCCATCTGGCCGGCACGCTGCTCCGGGCCTGCTTGAGATAGAAGTCGCCGACCGGCCGAAGGGTCTCGTCGATATTCGCGGGCACGCCGGCCGCGATGGCGGAAGGGGACTCGCCGACGAACTGCGTCGCGATCGAGTCGATGTCCCCCTGCGTCAGGCCGAGCTGCTGCATGAAGGGGATTTCCGCGGCCGGGAATCCGTGGGAGGCCACATCCGCCTGGAAGGCGGCGACCTCCTCCTCGGTCGGAAGGCCGACCGCCTGCTGGGCGGCCAGCACTTTGGCCGCTTGGGTGGCGGTCTCTCGATCGATCACCCCGGCGTGACGGAGCAGCTCGGTGCTCTGGAGAAGGATGCCGTCGGTGTCGCCGGCCAGGTAGGCCCCGTAGAGCTTGTTGAACGTCCCGCCGTAAGCCGTTCGAACGCTCGCGATCCTGGCGCCTTGCTCGACGGCCGTCATGGCGAGCCGTGCCCCGTCGGTCGTGGCCGCGGCCGCGGTCGCGTTGACCTGCGGCACCGTGACCTGCACGATGTGCGTGAAATCCATGTCGTAGCCGGGCGGATCGTGGTGGGCCTCGTGGCAGTCCCAGCCCCACAGGGCCAGCTCGATCGCCTCGGCCGCGAACAGCACCGCCGCCACGGGGGCTCCGAAGAACGTCCCGCTCGCGAACAGGGCCTCGATGGAATGGGCGCCTCCCTCGACGTAGTCCACGTAGGCGAGGGTGTACGGGGCGTACTTGTACCCAGGGACCGTGACGTCCGTGTAAGCGACGCGCTGGCTGGGGATGGCCTCCGAGTTGAACGTGAAGCCGTTCGCGTCGGTCATGTAAAGCGCCCTGACGGTCGTTTCCTCGCCGACCTTCTGGGGCCCGACCGGAACGGGCGTAGCACAGTAGTCGGGGTCCCAGGTGAGCTTGTCCGACAGCGTGAGGAGGTTCCGGTACGTGGCGGAATGGCCCGTGGCCAGGTCGACGGACGCGTACTCCTGGTCGAGGTGCGTCCCGTCGGACCTTCTCAGCTCGAACGGTATGTCGCCGGCGGCCAGGCCGACGCGCTGGGCCCAGAGCGTGACGGTGACCGGAAGATGGAACCTGAAATCCTCCCCGACGCCCCACTCCGGCGTGCCGTAGGTGAACTCGATCTTGGGCCATTGGCTTATCCAGAAAGTACGGACCGGGCCGGTCGTCGAGCCACCCGCGTTCGTCACCGTGAGCGCGATGTCGTAGGCCGTGTCCTTCCACTGGCCGTTGTCACCGAGCGGCGGGTTGGCGCTGTTGCTGACCTCGGCGATCGTCTTGGTGGGCGATGCCTCCGCGGAGAAGACGGTCGAGCGCGTGGAGCCGTCGGAATAGCGGGCCGTCGCCGTCCAAGCGTAGACCGGATTGGCACCGGCGTTGCCGACCGTGGCGCAGAAGGCGATGGACGTCCCGGAGTCGGCCTCGTGCACGGCCTCAATCGGACTGTTGTCCGCCGCGTTCTTGAACGTGGGAGCGCTCACCGTCGGCGGATTCTGCATGGCGTGAACCGTGTGGCTCGCAGTGTTGACGCCCCCCCAGTGATCGTTCACCGTCAGCGACACGTCGTAGTCGCCCAACTGGTCCGGTGTGAGCGTGGCCGCGCTCAGGTCGTTGGGATTCGTATGGATGACCGCCTGGCTGCCAGCCGGGCGGGACAGGGTCCAGACGTTCCGAGCGGTTTCGATCCAGTCGGCGCACAAGCCACCGGGCTGCGCTGGGCAAGTCTGCGGTCCGTGGCCCGGATCGGAGCTGGAGCCGTCCAGCGTTAGGGCTTGGTTCACCTGGACCGAGTCCGCCGCCACGATCCTGGCGGTGGGGTTTTCGTTCGGAACCGGCGTCGTGGGGTCCTGGGAGACCACGATCATGAAGTCCCAGCTCGTCCCTCGCCTCCAGAATCCCTGGTCGCCCGACAGGTACAGGCCGTCCCCGACGCCGTCACTCTCGAGCAGGATGTCGAAGGAGTTGATTCCCGTGCTCCCATTCGATCGCACCCAGCGTGCCGTGAACCAGTAATTCGCCTCCGGAACGGGGGCCTGGAGCACGATCCGGCCGTATCGCCAGCAAGCGTCGGGATAGGTGGACACGCTCACCGCGACCGAGGAGCCCGCCACGGGGGGTATGCCCACGAGGGCGTTGTCTCCGAAAATGGCCGCGTTGTACTGGCGCATCCGCACTTCCAGCTGTCCGTCGGGCGGCGGCGCGCCCGTGCTCGTGCGGTCGACCGCCAGCACCCACACGTCGAAGGCCTGTGGGTTATTGGAGCCCGCCACGTGAAACCGGGCGCCGAACTCGGTGAATCCCGAGTCCGACTCATAGGCGACGGCGAAGCCGAGCCCAGGATGGGGCAGCTGCTCCCAGTCCAGGTACTTGTACCCGTTGGGCAGATTCCCCTGGCATCTGTCGCGAATGAAGTCCTCGTCGTTGAAGCCCGTGACGACCTTGCCCTTGAACTGGTTGGTGTCCGCCCAGGTGATGTCGGCGCGTGCCCGGTCAGGCGAGGCGGCCACGACGCTCATGGCCGCGAGGAACATCGACACTGCGGCCTTCGTTGCGGTGCGCTGGTGCTTCATCGGAATCCCCCCCTCGCTGGCGTACGATCCAAGGTGGCGAACTCGTCGGGGGCCTCCCCCTCGCGTGGCTCCTCTTTACGGTCGCAATGAGTCGTGCAACGACACGTGCTCCGGCTTGCCGCCGGGCTCCGCCGCCTATCTCGAGTCGCACGAGGCTCGGTGGCTCGCCCCCGAGATCATGCCGGCCTTCTCAACGCTGCTGGCGAACATATACCGAATTCAGGAAGTTAGGTCAATGCCACATGAGCGCTGCGTCTGTTTCCCGATCGCGTGCGGCCCTTCAACACGACCGCTCGTCGCGGTGCGGAGAATCTCGCTGTCGGCCGGCAGACCCGCGTAGCGCATCTCTCACCGTCGGTCGATCGGAGAGCGGAATCCGGACTTTTCTCGGGCGGGCGGGAAGTGTAGAGTTGGCACGGCACGAGGGGGATCTCGCGGGAGCGGGTGGGAATCATGTACGTCGTCATGGTCGCGCCGGAGTGCTTCCCCGTCGTGCAAGTGGGGGGCCTGGCCGACGTCATCGCCGGCTTGAGCCGCGAGCTGGAGATTCGCGGGAACGCGGTCGAAATCATCCTTCCCAAGTACGACCGGATGCGGTACGACCGGATCTGGGGGCTGACCGTCGATTACCGCGACCTGTGGGTTCCGTGGTACAGCGGCGCGATCCACTGCTCCGTCTACTTCGGCTTCGTGGACGGACGCAAGTGCTTCTTCATCGAGCCGCACTCCGGCGACAACTTCTTCCACCGGCCGCTGGCCTACGGCTATTCCGACGACGTGATGCGCTACGCGTTCTTCAGCAAGGCGGCGATCGAATACCTGCTCAAGTCGGGGAAGCGTCCCGACGTGATCCACTGCCACGACTGGCAGACCGCCCTTCTGCCGGTGCTGCTCTTCGAGATCTACAAGTACCACGGCATGGAGAACCAGCGCGTCTGCCTCACGATCCACAACTTCGGCCACCAGGGGTTGATCGGGCAGGAAGTTCTGTGGGCCGCCGGGCTGGGACGCCCCGAATACTACGTCCACCACGACCGCCTGCAGGACAACATCCACCCCGGCTCGCTGAACCTGCTCAAGGGCGGAATCGTCTACTCGAACTTCGTGACCACGGTCTCCCCCCATCACGCCTGGGAGGCCATGAACTCGGATCAGGGTCTCGGGCTCGGCTACACGCTCTGGGTTCACCGCGGCAAGTTCGGCGGCGTGCTGAACGGCATCGACTACGGGGTGTGGAACCCGGAGATCGATCCGTTCATCGCGCGGCGCTACACGCCGGATTCCGTGGACCAGAAGTACGACAACAAGCGCGCCCTGCGCGAGAGGTTCTGGCTCCGCGACGGCTACAAGCCCGTCGTGGCCTTCGTCGGCCGGCTCGACCGCCAGAAGGGCGTGCATCTCGTGCGGCACGCGCTCTTCTACTCGTTGTGGCACGGCGCCCAGTTCGTGCTGCTCGGGTCGAGCCCCGATCCCTCCATCGACGGCTACTTCGGGCACCTCAAGCAGTACCTCAACGACAACCCGGACTGCCACCTCGAGCTCCGCTTCGACGCCGACCTGTCCCACCTGGTCTACGCCGGCGCCGACATGCTGGTGATGCCCAGCAACTACGAGCCCTGCGGCCTGACCCAGATGATCGGGCTGAGGTACGGCGCCGTGCCGATCGTCCGGGCCGTGGGCGGGCTCGCCGACACGGTCCTGGACCGCGACCACGCTCCCTGCCCGCAGGACCAGAAGAACGGCTACGTCTTCAACGACCCGGACGAGACGGGGATGGAATCGGCGCTCTACCGCGCGTTCGGACTCTGGCACTCGCACCCCGAGGAGTTCCGCCAACTGATGTTGAACGGCATGCGGGCCGATTACTCGTGGAAACACCCCGGCGATCACTACCTGAACATCTACGAGCACATCCGCCACAAGTGAGCGCCTCCGGCCGCGGGCCGGCGAGCTCGAAGGGAGTCGAGCGATGGAGAAGCTGCCCGAGTCCATCGACGGCCTGCCCGACCTCTGCGGCTCCGAGCCTCGGATCCGGGAGACCGTGCTCCGAGAGCGCGACCGCCGGGTGTTCCCGGCCGGGAACGGCTTCGATTTCGGCCGGGTGAGGAGCGCGGCGGCGATCGCGCTCCACATGCACCAGCCCCTCGTCCCGGCGGGCGGCGACGACCTCGGGAGCGCCGCGATCATCAGCAACCTGAAGCTCATGATGGACAACCCTCACGTCGGCGACAACCACAACGCTCCGGTGTTCCGGTGGTGCTACCGGCGGATGGGTGAGTTCGTTCCCCAGCTGCTCCACGAGGGGCACGGGCCGCGGGTGATGCTCGACTACTCGGGGACGCTCCTCCACGGCCTGTGGGCGATGGGGCTTGAGGACGTCCTCGACAGCCTGCGGAACGTGACCTGCGATCCCGAGTACCGGAACGCGGTCGAGTGGCTCGGGAGCGCCTGGGGCCATCCGGTCGCGCCGTCGACGCCGGTGCAGGACTTCCGCCTGCACGTGCAGGCCTGGCAGCATCACTTCGCGGCGATCTTCGGCTTCGAGGCTCTGGGCCGGGTGCGGGGATTCTCCCCCGCGGAGATGGCGTTACCGAACCATCCGGATGTCGCCTACGAGTTCGTCAGGACGCTCCGCGACTGCGGCTATCGCTGGGTGCTGGTCCAGGAGCATTCGGTCGAGCAGCCGGACGGGAGGGCTCCGGACCGGAAGCACCTCCCCCACCGGCTCCAGTGCACGAGCTCCGGCGGGGAGACGGCGTCGATCCTCGCGGTGGTCAAGACCCAGGGAAGCGACACGAAGCTGGTCGGCCAGATGCAGCCCTATTACGAGGCGAAGGGGCTGGCCCGCTGGGACGTCGCGGGAGCCATGGTGCCGCCCCTCGTGACCCAGATCGCCGACGGCGAGAACGGCGGCGTCATGATGAACGAGTTCCCCTCCAAGTACCTGGAGGTCGTGCGCGAGTCCACCGGCTCCGACATCGTGCTGATGAACGTCACGGAGTACCTCGAGAACCTGTTCGCGAGCGGCGTGAAGGAGGAGGACCTCCCCGTCCTCCAGCCCATCCTCCAGAAACGGATCCGGGACCGATTCGAGCCGGGCCAGGGGCCGGACAGGCTCGCTCGGGTGATCGACGAGCTGCGCAAGGAGGACTCGCGGTTTCACGTCGAGGGAGGGAGCTGGACGAACAACATCTCCTGGGTACACGGCTACGACGCTCTGCTGGGGCCGATGGAGCGGGTCAGCTCGTTGTTCCACGAGAAGGTGCTGAAGCCCGGCCTGCCGTCGCACGAGCCGCGGTACCGCAACGCCCTCTTCCACCTCCTGACGTCGCAGACCAGCTGCTACCGCTATTGGGGACAGGGGGTGTGGGTCGACTACGGTCGCGAGATCTGCCGGCGGGCCACGGAGATTCTCACCCGCGATTACTGAGTCCCGTCGTCCCGGTCGGGCGTCCTGGGGTCGTTCGGCCCCACGAAGCCGACGCGCCGAGGGGTTGTGGATCCACAACCCCGAGGTGGGACGGCGTTCCCAGCCGGACCTGGCCCGCACGGTAACTTCCAGATGAAGTGCCGGAAGGGCCAACCACCATGTCGCGGAATCGCTTCGGCGAGCGCCCCCCCGACCGGATCGCCGGGAGTCGGCCTTCGGCGCGCCCGTTGCCCGGGTCAGGAACGCAGCGTATAAGTTCGACGAGGGCGGCGAGGCGCGATTACCGCGATCCGGGTGATCTCATGGCGGAACCCTCGGCGGTGGCGTTCGGCCGGTACCTCCGCTCGCTGCGCGAGCGGAGGGGCCTGTCCCTGAACCGGGTCTCCGAGCTCACGCGCGGCTCGCCGGAGACCCTCGACAAGGGGACCCTGTCGCGGCTGGAGCGGGGCCAGCAGGTGCCTTCGCTGTTCAAGCTCGGACCGCTCAGCCGCATCTACGACGTCCGCCCCGGCGCCCTCATCGAGCGGATGGAGCTCGACCGAGAGGTCGAACGCCTCGGGCTCGAGACCGGCGGGAAGAGCTACGACGAGCTTCACCGCCTGGGGGGAGCCGCCCTCGTCGCGGGCGACCGGAAGTGGGAGGCCTACGCGTGCTTCCGCGACGCCCTCCCGCTCGCCGGCGAGGAAAAGCGCGTCGCGGCCTGGAGCAATCTCGCCACCGCCATTCGCTCCCTGGGAAGGAACGAGCTGGCGCTGCTCGAGCTCGAGGAGCTCGAGGCCTCGGGCGGCCTGAGCCCGGCCCAGCTCGCGTTGGTGCACGAGCGGAAGTCCAACTGCCACCGGTGTCTGGGCGACATGAAACGGGCCGAGGAGTACGCCGATTCCGCGGCGGCCGAGGCGCTTTCCGCCGGGGACTCCCGCACGCTCGCGTTCGCGTACAACGCGCGGGCCAACGCGGCGCTCGACCAGGAGCGGTGGGAGATCGCGTCCGATTTCCTCAGGCGGGCCCTCGCCGCGTACCGCGAGAGCGAGCAGGAGGAGGGACAGCTCCTCCCGAGCCCTTCGTTCCAGGCCCAGACGCTCCTCATGCTGGCCGACTGCTCGATCCACCTGGGGAACGTCGCGCATGCGCGGCGACTCGCCCTCGCGGCGAAGCGGATGGGCCGGGAGCACGATCTTCCCCTGGCCCTGGCCTACAGCGAGCTGCTCCTCGGACGCATCGACGAGCGGGAGGGCGATCTGGAGCGAGCCCTCCAGCGCTGGACCCGGGCCGCCGCCGTCGCCGCGCGAGCCGAGAATCGGCGGCTCGGCTTCACCGCCCTGCTGGAGATCTTCCGGCAGGCCCGGAAGGCCGGCGACACCGCCCGGGCCCGGGCCTCTCGGCGCCGGCTCGAGCGGCTCGCGCCGTGGGTACCGAAGCACGTCCCCGCGCTCCGGGAGTTCGAACGTCTGATCGGCCAGGATGGAGCGCGTTCCGCGCGCGCCACCGTCGACGGAGGAATCCATGAGCAGGTCCAGAAGACTGCAGGTGCTCGCGCTCCTGCTGGTCCTCGCGCCACTTCCGGTAGTCTCGGACGGGAGCGTCGCCGTCCTGGAGGTCTTGCCGAGTCCTGGCCCCGGTGACTGCGCGCCGCCGATCAGCAGGGTCACGGACCACCAGACGCTCGCGAGCGGGGACGCGTACACGCTGTCCAACACCTCGGGTTGGGCGGCGTCGGATTCGCTGTACGTTTCACTGACCGTGGACGGGACCCGGCGCACGTTCTGGGCGCGCCTCGACGTTCCGGCCCGCTCGTCGATCGAGGTCCAGGCGACCTACCTTCGCCCGGTGGGCATGGTCGCGGTGCGCCTCTGCGGGAACCCCCCCTGGGGATTCGTGGAGTCGCCGGATCCGGTGATGCAGGTCGTCGTGAAGGACCCGAAGCAGGGCGGCTGAGCCCGAGGCATCACCGGTCCGGGCGAGTGGAGGGAGGCGCGCCGAGCGACGCGCCTCCCCTCGCCCCGCTCCCGAGCTGCCCAGCTACTGGGAGATGATCACCCGGGCGCAGGAGGTGTAGCCGTAGCACCCCGCAACGCACAGGTTCGAGAAGTAGTGGGCCGAGCCGTCCTGGGCCCTGCAGACGACGGGGTCCCAGTTGGCCGGGCAGATGCAGCCGCTCCCGCCGGGGGGATTCCTGATGACGTCGAACACCTGCCCCCCGCCGTTGTCTCCGAACCCCGCGAGCGCGACCACGGAGGCCGCCGCGGCCAGCAGTAGCGCTGCGGTCACGAGCCAAATCGAGTTCCTTCTCATGGCGTCTCTCCTCTCGAGTGCGAGAGGCTCGTTGCGGAGCCTCCCGGCGACGCCACGAACGTACCGCGCGCGTTCCGCCCCGTGAATCGACCGGCGGCGACTGGATGTTGGGGATCCACAACCGCGCGGCCCTCGGGACGGCCCAACGGCCAGGGTCAATTGCAGGAACTCGAGTTCCCCTGCCAGGTGCCGTTGTCGCTCCCGGCCTGCCAGGTCCCGGTCATGCCGGTGCCGCTCAGCGTCCCGGTCGCCGTTCCGCCGGCGTAGGTGAGGCTGACCGCGCTGCCGGTGAGCGATCCGGTGAGCAGTGCCCCGCCCCCCGCGCCCGAGTAGCTTCCGACGAGCGTCGAGCCGCCTTGCACGAGGTTCCAGGTCCCGCTGTCGGCTCCGTCGAAGGTGCCGCAGTACACCGTGACGTTCCCGCCGCCGCTCGACACGAGCGCGATGAACGTCCCGTCCCCGTCGGGGCCCGTGAAAGTCCCACCGAGCGCGCTGTTCGCGATGCTCCCCGTGATCGTATAGCCGCCGCCCGAGACGGTGAGAGGCCCGGTCGGGAGAACGAAGGTGCCGGTCAGCGTGATCGTGGCGCCGCCGACGACGTGGAGGGTTCCCGTGACCGCCACCGAGGTTTCCAGCACGGACATCGTCGAATGCGCCGCTGCGCTGGAGCCCGCGATGTCCAGAGCGATCGTGCCGCTGGTCGCGCCGCTGCCGCCGGTCAACGTGCCGGAAAACGAAATCGGGTTCGTGCCGTTCGACGAGGACGAGCTGCTCCCGCCGCACCCCGCGATCATCGCCAGCGAAAGCAGGGCGACGATCGCGAAGTGGAGATGCAGACGTGTAGGGGCGCGGAGGGTACGCGAGGCTTGCATGTTGCGATCTCCGATAGTGCCATCGCACCGAAAGGACCCCTGGACGCTTCTCATCCCTTTCCCCGGCTCGCGGGGTGCTTCGAATCGAGCGATCCTCGGGGTTCGTGGCGGGGAATCTACGCCGACGGGGTGGAGAAAGGTATCGGTTTTTGACCGGGAACGATCCTGGAGCGGTGGTGACGCCGCACCAACCCCGCCCGGCGGAAGCGCCGGGCGGGGCCGGGACGCCTCAATATCGGAACTGCTGAACCTGGACTCCACCCGGTCCGTACGTCCACGCGGTGCGAGTGGACGGGTCGACCTGGATCCCTCGCTCGTTTCCCACGAGGGAATTCCCCCCGAAGACCTCCGAGAGGAAGTTGAACTGCGGCAGCAGGGCGACCTGGTGGCCCGAGTTCGAATCGAACACTCCCACCGCGCTCATGGCGTTGTTGTCCTCGAGATACGTGTCGGCGGCGGTGAAGCCGACGAGCAGGAGACGGTTGACCGGGTCCACGACGGGGAAGAGCGGCGAGCGGGCGTGGAGATCGGCGAGGTTCGACGCGCGGAGCGTCGTCGATTTCACGGTCTGGTACTGCGCGATCGGGAACAGCCGGGGGAACGCGAAGATGGGGCCCGTCGTGAGGTACGCCACGCGGTCCCGCTGGTCCGCCGCGAGGCCGGTGACGCAGTTGGCGACCGGGGCCACGTCCGCGGCGACACCCCGGTCGAGATCCACCGAGGTGACGGCGCCGTCGAAGAACATGCAGAGATCCCCCCAGAGCATGTTCACGAGCACCGCCCTGCCCGAGGACGCGTCGACGTCGAGCGTGGTGAAGAAACCCAGGTTGTCGGTGCCGTTGTCGGCGAAAACCGCCGAGCCGAGCGCCCCCTGGGCGAGGTCGAACGGCAGCACGTTGTCCGAGAAGTCGGTGCCGCTCCAGCCGAGGAGCGCGGCGCGGTGCCGCCCGGCATCGACCCGCCCGCCGATGATGGCGAACCCCTCGGCGCTGTCCACCGGCACGCTCGCGACCTTCGCGCCGGTCAGCGAGTCGTACGACTCGACGTCCTGCAGCGTGCCGTACCAGTCGTAGCGGATCGTCGCGGTGCGGTGGAGCGTGGGATCGCTCCCGAACATGTAGTAGGCGCTCTGGCCCGTCGGGTCGCTCGCGAACGGCGCGCCGTAGGCCCCGGTCGCAGGGGCGTACGGAAGGAGCGCTCCGTCCAGCAGGTTCCCGAACGCGTCGTACCCCGTGGTGGCGACCATCGAGCCCCCGGCGGACACGATGTCGAAGTCGTTCACCGTCTCGGCACCCGGGGTGACGCCGTCGTCGAACGACAGGCCGGACACGGGCGAAGCCGCCCCGACCACCTTGCCGCCCTTCAGGGCGAGCACCCGCGCCGTATAGAAGAGCGACGACGGAAGGCCGAGCGCCAGGGCGTCGAGCGTCACGCTTCCCGCGGCGCCCGGCAGCGGGTACCAGAGCGTCGAGCCGGCGTCCACGCCGTTGGCGTCGCGGCGGTCGCCGTTCTGGTTCGTGAAGTTGTTGATCGAGCCGTACAGGGTCGGGCCGGGGGCGGAGATCTCGAGCGCGGCCCCGGTGGCGCCGGGAAAGGCGCCGGCGTCCCACTGCACGGTGAAGCGTGGCGCGGCCCGGGTGACCCCCTCGCTGTAGCCCGGGGCGCCGCCGTCGACGGTCAGCACGGGCGCGGGAGGCCGGGTCTCGCCCGCGGCGCCGCCGACGCGCACGGTCGTGAACCAGCCGTAGGCGCCGCCTTCCGAATCCTGCTGGATCCCGAGGCCGTAGATCCCCGCCCCGCCCGTGAACGCGTCCGCCGGGATCGTGACCTGGGTGTCGTTCGCGCTGATCGGGATGACCCGCTCGTTGCGGAACAGCGGCGCGGCGGCGGGGCTCCAGTGATCGATGGACGATACGACGAGCTGCGGCTTGACGACCTGGCGCACGTGGGCCAGGTCGTAGCTCACCTTGAACGGCTTTCCCGGGGAGACGACGCTGGGGCCGATGGGCGGTAGAGCCTCGGAGTACGTGCCGTCGCTCGGACCGAAGGTGAGCGCGAGGGACGTCGAGGCGAGGACTTGCCTGCCGCTCCGGATCTCGTAGACGAGGGGCACGGTGCGCGGCGAGGCGGAGACGACGCCGAGACCCGCCGCGGCGAGGATCTGGGCCGGTCGCATCCTGAAGACCGGATCGCTCCGCGTGAAGGTCTTCGCGCCGATCGTGAGCGCGTACGTGGCGCTCGGGGCGGCGCCCCTCGCGACGATGTCGGGCGCGATCGTGATCGGTCCGGTGAGGTTCTGTCCTGAAGGTGGTGCGAAGTCGACCGGCGGACCTTCGAGATCGATGGCCGCCGGGTCCGTCGCCTCGACGAAGGTGGCCCCCAGGTCGCTGAATGCCTGCCGGTGCGCCACCCCCAACCGGACGATCGACGGAGCGCTCTCGCGTCCGAGAGCCGACTCCACCGCAGCGGTCACGTCGATCTGGCGGCCGACGGCGAGAGGGGTCGCAACCTGCGGCGGGTTGGGCAAGGCGCGGCCGGTGCCCACCAGGAGATCGCGAACGCTCTGGGGAGTGGCGGTCCGTCCCGCGAGGCGCAGGCTCTCGATGGCGACCGCGGCCGCCGCGGCGACCATCGGGGTCGAGGCCGAGGTTCCGCCGTTCAAGACCGGGATCACCGCGTTCGCGGGGCAGGTCGAGCCGTTGCAGGAGTGCACGAACGCCGGGATGTTGTCGCTCGGAGCGGCGAGGTTGACCCGAGAGCCGAATCCCGACGAGAAGAACGTCCCGCCGTTCAGCCGCGTCTCGGGGAAAGAGCCCACCGCGGCGAGCGGGCCGCTCACCTGGGGGGGAGCGCTGAGCACGTCGTCGAGCGTCGACCCGCCCACGTCGATCGCGCCGCTGTCGTCGAGGCGCGACGGCGCCGTGGAGAACGCCACCTGGTCCACGGTCGTAGGGGTCGTGCCCGGGGCGGCGAGGTCGGTGGGGGCGCTGCCTCCGTCGGGACCGACGGCCGCCGGAGTGTAGAGGCGCGTGCCGTCGTTGGCCGCGATGCAGACCACGATGCCGAGGTCGTGAACGATGGACCGGACCGCGGCCCGCACCAGCGGGTCGTCCTCGAGGTAACGGCCCGGGAATCCGTTGACGTCGAAGCCGAATCCGAGGCTCGCCGTGATTACGTCCGGCCGAGGCTCCTGGTTGGCCGCGGCGACGAGGGCGGCGAGAATGTTCGCGATCGTCGGATCGTCCGGCACCACGAGGCGATACTGCGCCCCCGGCGCGATGCCGAGCAGGTCGGTCGCGCCGTCGCCTTGGGCGCCCGGACGCTGCCGGTCGTGGGGAAGCGGCGCCATGACCGCGAAGTCGAGCAGGACCTCGCTCAAGTACGGGTCGACCTGCTCGACCGTGGCCAGCGGATCGAGCGTCCCGTCGAGGGCGGCGCCCCACGCCGGGATGAGCGGCATCGACGGGACGTCGAGGTAGCGCTGGCCGCCGATCTCCACGGTCGTCGGGCCGAAGAACTGCACGTACGAATCCCCCGCGTCCGCCATGGACTGGTCGGTGAGGTCCCCGATCGAGACGTTGGTCACGATCACGCCCTCGCCGGGAAGCTTGCCGAAACGGCGGGACAGGATGTCGAACGCCCCGACGGCGTTCACCCCGTTGCCGTTGAGGTGGCTCTGGAGCGAGAGGGCCAGTCCGTAGTTCGTCGGCAGCGTGGAGGACGGCGCGGAGGAGGAGCCCGAGCCGGAGGCCCCTGAGGGCAGTTCCCCCACCTGCAAAGTCGTGCCGTGGCGTCTACTCGGCAGCCACGAGGGAATCGGTCGCGGTTCGCCCGCCATCGACGAGACCGTCCAGTTCGGGCTGGCGTACAGGACGCCGGGCGCGTCCCGGAGGCGGCGCGCCGCGACCCTGGCGTCGACCCCCTTCAGCCGGACGACCCACGCGTGGGAGAGGTCCCCCCTCGCGAGAGCTCGAGCGCGCCCACCGCCGACCGGCCCCGAGAGCAGCGAGGGGGCCAGCGGCCGCGCGCCGACGGCCCCCGCGTCGCGCAGCGTCGCATCGACCGCCGGATCACCCGTCATGAGAGCCTGCTTCGAGGTCCCGGCCGTGCCCGCGAGGGACCTCGCGACGCCGCTCTCGAGGACGACGATCACCTCGCCCGGCACGTAGCGGCCGCGATCCGGGATCGAGAGTCTCCGGATGATCGAGCGATCGTCCGGCCCCCAGCCGCCGCCCATCGCGGAGTGCCCGCGGGGTCTCTCTACGAACACGGGCCGGACGCCGCCGCGGACGTCCCTGCGCGAGCCGAAGCCGTCGGCCCCGAGGGTGGCCGTGGAGCCGTCGAAGAGCACGTAGCTCCTGGCGCCGCTCGCCGGCTCTCTCGCGTCGACCGAGGCCGCGGTCTCGCCGGTCGCGCGCTTGTTCAACTCGCCCCCCTTGCGGCCGGTCGGAACCGCCGCGCCCGTGGGGAGCGAAGCCAGGAGAAGACAGGCTGCCGTCGATATCGTCAACAGACCGCGCGGAGTGCACGATCGCATGGGAGATCCTCCTCCTCGAAAGGGTTGTACCGTCCGTGCCGACCCGCGAAAAGCTTACGCTGGCGGGTGGGCCCCTGCCACTCTCGGGGCGTAGGCGGACGAGCCTATCGGCGGGGCCGTCTCACCTCGCGGCAGGGTTGAGGAACTCGTCCACCGCGCGATTGAACATCGCGGGCTGGTCGACGAAGGTCATGTGCCCGCTCTTCGGCAGGATCACGAGCCGCGAGCCCGGGATCCTCCCCTGCATGTCGCGGGAGAGCGACGGGTCGGACTCGTCGTGGTCGCCGACCGTGATCAGCGTCGGCACCTTGATCGATCCCAGCCGGTCGGCGTACTCCACCGAGACCAGGTTCCCGTCGATGACGAATTCGCCGTGAGAGCCCCACATCTCCCGGTACAGGTCCCACGCGTTGTTGCCCGTCTGGGTCGGCTCGAAGTTGGGATCGGGCCGGTTCTGGTAGAGGTACGGGAAGTACCCTTCGCCCCAGGCGGCGATCATGTACTCGCTGGTGTAGCGGTTCTTCTCGTAGTCCTTGCCGTGCCCGTAGAGCCCCTCCGCCTCCAGCCTGTCGATGCGCGAGCGCAACCCCGGCGCCATGCCCGCCTTCATCCGGCGGAAGATCTCGTTGAGCCCCTTCGTGGTGTGGAACGTGCTGCAGAGCACGAGGCGCGACAGGTTGTCCTGGTACTTCAGCGCGTACGCCTGCGCCAGCACCCCCCCGAACGAGTGCCCGAGCAGGTTGATCCGGCCGAGGCCGAGCGCCTTGCGCACCGCCTCGACGTCCTCGACCATCGCCTCGACCGTGTACTGCTTGACGTCCTCCAGCTTCTCGGACTTTCCCGAGCCCCGCTCGTCGACGAACACCAGCCGGTTGTGGCGGGCCAGGGGCAGCAGGTACGGCAGGAAGTAGTCGTGGGAGGCGCCGGGACCGCCGTGGAGGATCAGGAGCGGCGCGCCTCGGCCCATCGAGACCGTGTAGATCAGGACTCCGCCCGCGTCGACGAACGCCTCGTCGACCGGATAGACGCCGCTCGCGGGCGCAGGCGCGGCCGCCCCGTCCCCGCGGGCGCAACCGAGCACCGCGAGCAGGCAGAGTCCGAGAGCGATGGCGCTCGAGGTCCTCATGGTCCCCTCCTCCTCGCGCGCAGCGTATCACCGCCGCTGTCGAATCCGCGGTGGAATCGAGATCCCGGGCGGGCGGGAGAGCTCTCACCGGGAGCGGCGCCGTCGGCGAGCTACTTCAGCCCTTGCACGAACATTTTGTACACGGGGGGCGGATCCAGCAGGCGCACGCCCATCCCGCGCGGCCGGCCCGGCTGCAGCCGATCCCGTCTCCAGACGACGACGCCACGAAGCGTCGCGATGCAGCCGAAGATCTCGATCTCGAGTTCCAGGGGTGTATCCACCGCCGGCGGCTCCGGCGCGGTCAGGAACATCCCCTCCGGCGAGAGGTTCGCGGTGGTGGTGAGGGTGGAGATCCCTCCCACGCGATAGCGGATCGAATGGGACCGGCGCCTTCGCGGCGGGGGGCGGCCCGCGATCGCGCCCTCCCGTCGCTCCCAGCGGCCGAAGCCGTCGTGCGGTGCGCGGTTCCGCTCCGAGCACCAGCGCCGAATGAAATCAAGGGCCTTCGCCTGGGCCTCTTCCTCCGTGGAGCCCACGAACTTCAGCACGCCGCTGCACCCTGGGGTGCGCCACGGCGCGAGGGGGTAGGTCACGATCCGCGCCCGCCACCGCGTCTCGCTCGGCGCCACGATCACCCCGCAGAGGTCGACGCCCCTCGGCGCATCCACCGCCATCGCCCAACCGTGCCGCTCCGGCCCCGTCGCTCGCAGCTCGCCCGGGCAGTCGACCGGGTTGCCATGCTGCGTGCAGCAGACCGGGCAGAACGCCTCGTCCATGCCGTGATCGCGTGCAGGAGACGTGCCCTTGAGCCCGGCCCGCCCCGAGTGCCCGCGGACGACCTTGCCGTTACGATCGCGTCGCGCCGATGACGAAATCGTCAGACGCCGGTGGGCCGTGCCGGCCGGCTCGCCGCGTCCGGCACGGTCCGGTTCGCGTGGCGCGCTTTCCGCGCCCCTGGACGAGATCGACTCGCTGGCCGCCCAGCGTCCGAGAGATCAGGAGCTGGTCACCTACTGCTGGAGCGACACCTGACAGGCCAGCGCGAGAGCGGCTCTGCAGTTGGCAGAGAAGGGTTTCTTCTGCAAGGAGATGAACGCGGGCTGGGCGGAATGGACCGCCGAGAATCTCCCGATACACTCGGGGCGGGTCGCGAAGGGCCAGCTGCGCTGCGACTGCTCCAGGATGTAGGCGGCGTTCTTGGCCCGATTGCTTCGTGGCCCGTGGGTCCCGGTGCCGCCCGCGCACTCGACGCGTGAGGCGCCGGGCCCGCTTCCGGACTCTCAATGAACGAACGTGGTTCTGCCCGCCATGACCTCGACGCGCTCCCACGTCGCGGTCACGGCGGAGCACGCGGGATCGGCGCACATCTCGACTCGGTAGGCCCCCGGCAGCGTGCCGGGGAAGAGCGCCTTCCCGTCCGTGAGCGGCCGGACCGAAGGGCTCCCCTCCCCTGCGGTCAGGCGCGCGGCCTTCCCCATGCCTCGCACGTCCACGAGACCTCCGAGCCGTTCGAAGGTCACTCGGATCTCGGCCAGCCTCCCTCGCGCGAGATCGACCTTCTGCTCCGGGGCGGAGACCGACGACGGCACCAGGTAGGGATGCTCCACGGTCACCGCGGCCCGGAACTTCCCCTCCGGCAGGCTCCGGAGGAACGCGCGGTCGGCATGCGTCTCGGCGTCCGGCTCCACGTCCTTGATTCCCTTCACCCCGGCGGCGGGACGCAGGATGCCGCGCACGGCGCCGAGGCGGAGATCGGGAACGGCTTCCTTGGACAGGATCTCCGGCACGACCGCCAGGAGCGGCCCGCATTCGATCTCGACGACCCCGGTGTCCAGCGTCGAGGCCTCCTCGACCGGGTACGTTGCCGCCCCCTCCGGCACGAGGCCGTTCGACGCCCAGCTCCAGTAATCCTGGCCGGAGGGCCGAGCTGCGAGGAGGTACTCGCCGTGGGCGAGGGGCCCCAGGCGGTAACGGTCCAGTCCGTCACCGCCGAGAACCAGGTCGTCCGGCGCGCTCACCGCGCCCGCCTCGAGATCCTTCTTCTGCCAGAGGTCCGCGATGGGCGAGCCCGCCGGGAAGATCCGGAACGAGACCGTCGCCGGCATCGTTCCCCGGTCCGAGCAGGCGAGGCTCCCCGTGAGACTCGCAGCGGGCAGCAAGAGAAGGTCCACGTCGGAGCGAGCCGGCTCGGTGAGGTGGACCTCGATCGACTTCGAGTGCTTCGCGGTCCCCTGCCTGAGAACGACGAAGCGGACGGCGCTCTGCTCGCCGGTCATGCGGGCCTCGACCCGGTAATCCCCCGAGTAGAGACCGGGGATCTCGAGGTGCCCCGTGGCATCCGACAGGGCCGTGCCGGAGCGCTTTGCCGATGCGATCCCCTCGTTGGCGAGCGCGGTCCGGGGAAGCTCTCCCAGTCGGAGGTAGCTCAGCTCGACCTCTCGAATCGGACGGCCCTCCTCGTCGACCGCGCGGGCGTGCAGCGTGGCTCCCTCGCGCAGCGTCACCACGACGCCCGGTGGGTGCTCGGCCTTCGGGTCGTAGTCCGGCGCCTCGGCGGTCCCCTCGAGGAAATCGGCTCGACCGGCGGCGACCCTGTAGCTCCCCGCCGCCAGCCCGCGGAAACGGACGGATCCGCCGTATTTCCCGGTGACGTCCGTCCTGAGGGGGACCGCCGAGAGGCTCCTCTCTCCCGGCGGCCAGACCTCGACGGCGGCCCCCGCGAGCGGCAGGCCGTCCGGCGCCAGGACTCGAACGACGAGCGGCTTGCGTCCGTCGCGCTCGTCGCGGTCTTTCATCGTGAGAAGGAAGTCGAGGCTCCGGGTCTCTCCGGGGACCATCGCGACGTCGACCGATTCGGGCTCCGAGACGAGCAGGTCCTCTCCCTGGGGGCGCACGGTCCACTCGCCGTCGGGCAGCCAGAGCCGGTACACGCAGGGGTCCGGCCATTCCTGGTTGGGAACCACCTGGAAGGTGGATCCACCGCGCGCCAGCGCCGCGGCGATCCAGGGACCGGGCTCAACGAGCGTCGCGACCACCGGGACGACACATCTTCCGCTGGCTTCGCTCATGCGCCCGGTGATGAGGCACGACGCGCTCAGGTACCAGCTCACGATCTGCGGGCGCGGGTCCTCCCTGACGTCGAAGCGGACCGTGTGGCCCGGCAGCGATTCACCGTTCCAGACGACGTCCACGATCAGATAACCCGGCGGAACCACTAGGTCCGCCTCCCATCGGCCCGGCACGAGGAGCCGCTCGGCCCGTCCGAGGACATCGAGGGGGAACTCCATCGTGGGCTGCCCGTCCAGGCCTCGCAGGATTACCCTGGCGTGAGGAACGCCTCCGCGGTCCACTACCTCTTCGCCGCGGAAAAGACTTCCCCTCCAGACCTCGATCTCCACCGCCACCTTCTCGTCTTCCGAGGCGACGGTGAGCAGCGGGGGCGGGGCGAGCGGATTCGAAGCCGGATCGATGAGCCCCGACGTGCCGAGCGTCAGCACGAGGACCACGTAGCGCCCCACCGGCACCGATTCGAACGTGGCCTTGCCGTCCTCTCCGGTGACGCCCGCGAGGAACCGCCTCCGATTCCAACGCGTGACATCGCCGGGGGTCGTGGGGACCTGCATGACGACGCGCTGGTTCGCGATCGGTCCCCCGCCGCGCTCCCGCACCAGCACCTGGACCGTCGCCGCCTCCGCAGGCAGCAGGACGGCGAACCCGAGCGCGATGGCGGCGAGCCTCACGAGGGAGGAGCCTCCTTGTGGCCGATCATACCCCCGGGCGAGGCGGCAGGCCTATCGGTCGACTTCCTTGCGATCCCCGATCTCGATGATCGTGACCGATTCCTCGCCGTCATCGACCCGGTATGCGATCCGATGGTTGTCCTGCCGACTTCGGTGCTTAACGGTGCCTGAGAATTTCCAATGCCCAGGAGGGAACGGGTCGTGCGCCAGCACGCCCCGTGACAACGTGGACCGCAGCTTTACGTGTCAGGCGCCGCCTGCGACATGCGCATCGGGGCGGTGATCCGCCACGAGGTTCAGCTCGACGCCGTGTTCCAAGAACGCCTTGCAACCCGCGAGAGCCAAGCTGAAGCCCCCCATGGAATCGATGGCTTGGGCGACTTTCTCGTCGTCACTTCCGGCAAATCCCGACGCGATGATACTCACGTAAGTGGTGCCATCAGGCCGCGGGGTGAAGATCCACTCGACAGGTGTCGGCCAGTCGATCGAGATCCGACGATTCACTTCGATGGCCTTGACTTCGACGTCGGCCGACACGCCGTACATGTCCCAGTACCACTTCACACGCGCGCCTTGTTCGAGCCTCCCGCTGCCCCTCGTGAACCAGAACCGGCGGGTCACGGCGGGATCGACGAAGGCGTTGAAGACCTCAGCCACCGATCTGCGAATGAGCATTTCAGCGCGGGCAACGGGCGCGAATTGAAGCGGCATGATCTCTCCTCAGCATTACCTGCCCGCGGCAACGTCGGCCGGTCAGGCGCGGGACGCACGGCGGTCCGTCACCGGTAACGGCGTGGGCGACGTTGTCACTTGCGGAACTGCTCGAAGAACGCCGCGTCCACTTCAAACGTCCGCCGCGGTCTCAGGCCTAGCTCAAGCCGCTCGAGCATGTTCACGAGCTTCTCGCCGTCGACGAGCTCGATCGGTGGGACCCCGTCACGCACGGCTTCCTTCCGGG
Source organism: Terriglobia bacterium (assembly GCA_020073205.1). Taxonomy (NCBI): domain Bacteria; kingdom Pseudomonadati; phylum Acidobacteriota; class Terriglobia; species Terriglobia bacterium. Next base: position 9,343 of record JAIQFR010000007.1, on the reverse strand, counting down.
CGTCGGACGTGAATGACCCGGTGGTGATCATGATGCCCTTGTCGGCCCTGCCCATCATGGCACCTCTGAAGTCACGAACCTGACTTGGAGTAACCGAACCTGTGTAGCGCTTGCATTGAAACAGAACCTTGAAACTCACGAGCGCGTTCACCTGCAAAACGCCAATGCCGTCGATACCACCGTCGCCAGATCGACCGGTCACACTGACCTCCTCGAATCCGGACTCGCGGAGAAGACGTTGGCAGAAACGTTCGAACCCCGCCGCAGGAAGGCCCTGGAGACTCGCCGCGACCGACTCCCTGTAGTTGATGAATGTATGCTCAGCGTCGGTCGCGGGGGCCACATGCTCCTCGCCGGCCTGCGCGTCTTCTGGCGCTGATGTCTTCACGCCCGACTTTCCAAACTCAGTTGCAACGGTGCGATAGATCTCCCGGCCCTGGGCAGGAGAGACTCTCCCGAGTGCGCGTGCCTTCTCGGTGAGAGTCCATACCCCATGACGAGACGCGTCGATGTATCCCCCTTTCGCCAGGTAGAACCGTGCCCAGTGGACCTGATTCTCGAAACGAGACTGAACGCCACTCGGCAACCGAAGAGCCTGTTCGGCTTCAGAGATGCTTAGCGCCCTGGCAATTGCACTGCGCACCTCGTCCGGGCGACCGGAGCCGCCGAGTCCTTCGAGCGCGGCAAGTACCGGACCGACGAATCTCACGAACTCGGGCGCCGAATCAGGCTTTCTCGGCATGGCTCCCTCTTCGACTAGTCTGCCCAACGCCGGTGGTAGCCCGCAGGCCGAGAGGCGCGGCGCTTGCCCCGCAAGCGCCGTGACGCGAGGACCGTCGGGTTGACCACGCTGGTCGACAGCGCGCTCGCCAATCAAGCACCCAGCGCGTGCGCGACCGCTTCCGGATTCTGAGCTGCGACCCGCAGCAAAGCCTGGGCAGGTCCGTCAGGGACTCGCCGACCCTGTTCCCAGTTGCGAAGGGTCGCGACGCTGACCCCGATCATCATCGCGAATTCGGTCTGCGACTTCCCGAGGCTGCCGCGAATCGCCTTGACATCCGCAGGCTTGAAAGTCGTCGCGCGGCTGGGGCGCATTTTCTTGCGTCGGATTCGACCTGCCTGCCGGACGCTCTTGATGAGGTCGCTGAAGTCACTCTGCTTCACTTGAACTCCTCTCGGACGGTTCGAGCCAGGACTCGAAGCTGATCCGGGGTCAGGTCCTCCTGGACGGTCTTGGCGTACGCGAAGAGCATGTAGAAGACTTGCTCATCGGGGCGCCAGTCGTAGATCACTCGAACGCCTCATCGCTTTCCGACTCCTCTGGGGGCCCAGCGCACCTTGCGAAGTCCACCAGCGCCCCTGATGAGTGGCCCCTGCTCTGGACGGAGGAGCAGGGCGACCTGGAGGGTCCTGTAGTCCTCGTCTGGCAGCAGGTCCTTCACCCGCTTGGTAAAGACCGGGGGCTCAACGAAGCGCATAGCCTACTATACGCCAATGGCGTATGTTCGGCAACTCGCGTTTCTTCCGCCTGTCGAACGCCGCGCGTCAGGCGCGGGCCGCGCGGCGCGACCCGCGCTTCGCACGGGGCGTGACGCGCGAATGCGTCCGCTGGAACGCGTAGTTCGACGGCGAACTCCCGACCCGTTGACTGCGCCTTGAACCCATCGCGCACAGCCCTGTTCGAGCAGTAGGCGCAGGCTGTAACGCACCGACTCGTGATCGGCCCTCCGTGCCACTTCGCATGCGCTTCACCGTGCCGGTACGGTCCCAAGCACATCGGCCAGCCCGTCGGTGGCAACCGGCAACCAGGCGTCATTGATACGGACGAAGAGCCGACCACGCAGACCGAGTCGGTCGTCTTTGCGGATCATCACACCGACGTCTTCGGACAGAAGCTTCCAGTTGGGCGATGACGTGTCTGGCCCAACGCCTGTTAGGCCGGACGCCTGGCCGCCATTCACCACGACTCCTTGTGCGGCGGCAGTGTCGCCGCGGCCGAGAAGCACGAAGCCCATCATTGCGAGGACCGCGCCGCTTATGGCAGTCACGACCGCGATCAGGAGCTTTCGTTTCATTCCTTCACCTCTTTCCGCTCAGAGTCTGTCGAACGGATAGCGCTCAACTGCAAGCGCGGCCAGCGTGCCATTGTTCCATCGCACGGTATCGGCCGCGCTTGGCAGTTGCAGCGCGTTGGGCCGCATGGCTCAAATCAACCGGTCCTTCGCAATTCCTCTCGGAGAATTCGACGCAGGGTTCGCGCATCGAGTGGCTGCGGAGTCTTGCCCAAGTGCTCGCGAAGCGCGTCGTTGATCATCGTCTGGTAGCCTCGTCCGGTCTCGTCAGCCCGCTCGCGGAACGCCTGCAGCACGTCGTCGTCGAGGTAGATGGTGATCCGGGTCTTCCCGGGCTGCTTAATGACGGCGCCCTGGCGGGCTCCGCTAAAATCGTATTCTTTGCGCATATTGGTGCCGTTCCTTCCTCGACGCGCGGCGCGCCGAGATGAGTCGAGCCGATTCGCCACGTGGGATGAAGACCACGACCACGACGCGAGTCAGATGATCCATGCCGATCGAAATGAACCGGGGTTCGCCTTCGCTCCGTTCGTCCTCGCGGGTGAGTGCCATGGGATCGTAGAGGACACCCTCCGCGTCCGAGAAGCGAATGCCGTGCTTCAGCTGGTTCGCCTTCGCTTTCGCGGGATCCCAGACAACCCTCATATATGTACTATATGCATATTCGGCGCCCGTGTCAAGTTCTGTCGACCCAACGACGGCGCTCAGTTGCGGGATGGGTCGGCGCGACGCGTGCGGAAGCACGCGGCGTGACGGCCCAGACCGTCAACTGGAGCGCCCAGTTAGACAGCCGCATTTTCGAATGACACTTCATGACATCTCCTGACGACCACGCTCGCCGGCGAGTACGTCGGTCTCGAGGAAGTGGACGACGGACTTTGGGACGTATACTTCGGGCCGATCAAGCTCGGGAGGATGGACGAGCGGAAGCTCAGGATCGAGGATCACAAGGGAAGGTGGGTCCGGAAAACAGTGTCACCCATGTCCCCGGCCTAAAGTGTTACCTATCTCCCCGACCGTTCAGTTACAGATCTTGTGGGCGGAGGCCGGTGCGTTTCGCGATTCGCGCGAGCATCCGTGGCCCCAATTCCTCGTCGTCATGAAAGGCGAACACATAGTCAGGCCACCCATCGCGCCGCAAGGTCCGGTGCGAACCTGACTGCCGTTTCTGTTCCCAGCCGATTCGGAGCAGCGCAGCGAGCACCCGTCGTGCTCGCGTGCTCGGCCATTCGCTCATGCCGCCTTGAATGTGATCGTGAGGAGGTCGGGACCGGCTTCGCCATGCTCGAGTCGTTCTGCAACTACGCGCAGCGCGAGTGCCTGCACTTTCGCGGTCGCATCGGCCGACGACCTGCCGTAAGCCATAACCCCTGGCAGGTCAGGCACTTCGGCGATCCATCGGCCGTCGGTTTCCTGCTCAAGTTCGACGATGAAGATCATCTATCGGCGCTCCTTGCCGTCAGATGATACGTCCTGACCGCTGCTTTGGGTAGGTTGGCTTCCCGGCTCCGGCTAGACGTTCCGGCTAAGCTGCGGGCCACGCTGGCGCGGGGCGTGCGGAAGCACGACCCGTGACAGCGGGGACCGGCAGCTTCAGCCGGCTAGCCCGCCCGGCGCGATGGCCGTTTTTCGACCGCCGCGATGGTCGCGCGAAGAAGCGAGTTGACTCGCTTCGAGTCGCGGAAGACTTTCGCGACATCAGCGTCCAGGACCACGACCACTGCGTCGCGTGCCATCTTCCTGGCGAAGCGGTTTGGCCGAGCCTCGCTATAGTCGAAGCGATATTCGCTTTCGATCTCACGCACAGCTCGAACGCCATTGCTACCGCCGCGTGCCTTTCTCGTAGTCTTCACGTTCATGTCGTGTCACTCGACGAGCGCTGATGAGGCGGACTGCCCCACGCCGCTCGCAAAAGGAAACCAAGATCAGACGCCCGCGCCTGGAATGCCCGACGATGATCTCGCGGCCCTCCGTCTTGGAGTGCGCGGGATCGTCGTGGATACGGGCGAGCGGATCCCCGAACACGGTGAGGGCCTCTTCGAAGGGGACGCCGTGCTTTCTACGATTGACCGTCGCCTTTTCGAGACTCCATGTGAATCGCATAGCCATCATTCCCGAGGATAGCACCCGCTGGGCCTAGGTTGTCGATCACCCGCTTCTGGCCGGGCAACGCCCGCGATCAGCTGCGGGATGGGTCGGCGCGACGCGTGCGCAAGCACGCGGTGTGACAGCCCAGACCGGCAGCTGAATCGCGCGGTTAGGTTGCCGGCCTCCAGAACCAACTTGCCAATATGTCCTTGCCGACATATACTGCACCCGAATGAGTTCGACGGACAAGCCCCTGGTCTGGCTGCACGGAGAAGTCAAGACACCACCTCTTTCCCAGCCAGCCAGGATCGAAGCGGGCGTTCTGCTTCGGAGGTTGCAGCGGGGCGAGTCGCTGGGGATGCCGCATTCGAGGCCGATGCCAACGATTGCACGCCGCTGCCATGAATTGAGGATCAACGACGCCAACGTGACGTGGAGAATCGTCTACCGAATCGACCCCGACGCGATCGTCATCGTTGACGTCTTCAGCAAGAAGACGACCGCCACGCCTGCCGCGGTCATCGAGGTCTGTAGGCGACGGCTCCGGGAGTACGACGATGCGTGAGGATAAGAGGAAACGCCTTGAGGCGAAAGGCTGGAAGGTCGGCGGCACCAAGGAGTTCCTGGAACTGTCGGCCGAGGAGGCCGCGTACATCGAACTGAAGCTCAAACTCGCCGACGGGCTTCGAGCGCGTCGGAGACGCCGCCGGTTGACCCAGGTGGAACTCGCGCGGAGAGTCCGCTCGAGCCAATCGCGCGTCGCGAAGATGGAAGCCGGTGATCCTTCGGTGACCCTTGACCTTCTCATCCGCTCTCTACTCGCGCTCGGTGCGTCGAATCGGGAACTCGCCCGAATCATCAGTCTCTCGAAGGGACTTCCAGCAACCTAGACAGTATGACTTCCGGCTTCCGAGTAGGCTGACCTCCGGCAATGTCGCGGGTTAGCCCATTTCGGGCCAGAGCCGCCTGCTGGTCTTGCCACCAGCATTTCGAACCGGAGGTCAGCCATGCAGAAGCCTACTACTCTTTTCGTCGGTCTGGACGTTCACAAGGACTCCATCGCGGTCGCGTACGCCGAGGCGGAGCGGACCGATCCCCCGAGCTTCCTCGGCTCCATCGGTACCCGCCAGGCGGACATCGACAAGCTGATCCGTCGATTGCGCGGCAAGGCGTCTCACCTCGTGCTCGCCTACGAAGCCGGCCCCTGCGGCTACGTGCTTTACCGGTACCTCACTCGCCAGGGGCTGGACTGCCGCGTCGTCGCTCCCTCCCTGATCCCCAAGAAACCGGGCGACAAGGTCAAGACCGACCGCCGCGACGCCGTCGAGATCGCGCTCCGGCTCCGCTCGGGAGATCTCACCTCGATCTACGTCCCCAGCGTCGAGGACGAGGCGATCCGCGACCTCTGCCGCGCCCGCGATGCCGCCCGGGTCCACCTCAAGGCCGCCAAGCTGCGTCTCAAGTCCTTCCTCCTCCGGCAGGGACTCCATTACACAGGAAAGGCCAGATGGAACGACGCCCACCGGCGCTACCTCGCGAAGGTCGTCTGTCCCACCGCCCCGCAACAGATTGTCTTCCAGGAATCCCTCATGGCCGTCGACGAGCAGGTCGACCGACTCGACCGTATCGAGCGGGAGCTCGTCGAAGCCGCTCCGAGCTGGCGCCTCTTTGCCGTCGTCGAGGCCCTCCAAGCGCTCCGCGGCGTCCAGCAGGTCGTCGCCATCACCGTCGTCGCCGAACTCGGCGATCTCACCCGATTCGACAATCCCAGACAGCTCGCCGCCTTCGTAGGATTGATCCCCTCCGAGCACTCCAGCGGCGACAAGCGACGCCAGGGCGGAATCACCAAGACCGGCAACGGACGCGCCCGCCGCGCCCTCACCGAGGCCGCCTGGGCCTACCGCTACAACGCCAAGATCTCGCCGATCATCCAGAAGCGTGTCGAAGCCCTGCCCCCGAACATCCGGGCGATCGCCTGGAAGGCCCAGGTGCGACTCTGCAAGCGGTACCGCCGACTCCTCGCACGCGGCAAGCACGCCAACGTCGTGATCACAGCGATTGCCCGCGAGCTGATCGCTTTCATGTGGGCTATCGCCAAGGAGGTGCCGCTGCAAGCGTGATCGGCATTCCCAGATTCCAGGGCTCCAGCAGAGGCGCGGCCCCGGTATGGCGCAACCCTCGACGACGTTAAGAGGCGGTCTCGGCCGACCCTCGTGCCTAGAGCGAGGCAGGCGCTGGACGGAACCCAGTAAGGTGGTAGCCAACCCACGGATATCAGCAGGATCAACCGTCGGCATTACTGGCCCCGCCTCTGCTCGAACCCTGGATCACGTGGAGGTCAGAACCATGTGAAGATCCGGATCCGGACCCTCTTGACAGTGGAAGTCATATCAACGGCGCGCGTGACCCGCAGGCCGGGCGGGCGCGGCGCTTGCCCAAGCAAGCGCCGTGACCGGACGGACTGGCGGGTCCACGCAGCTGATACTCATCAAGGCCCCCCTCGTTTCCGCCCCCCATGGGCGGAGAATCGGCCTGCAGCAACCAGAAAGGAGGGCCTTGGATGCGATTTTACACCCAGCAGCACACCTACTACTGCGGAATCGATCTGCACGCGCGGACGATGTACGTGTGCATCGTCGACGGCGAGGGGGAGGTCGTGGTCCACAAGAATCTGCGGACCGACCCCGCTGCCTTCCTCGAGCTGATCGCGCCCTTCCGACCCGACGTCGTCGTAGGGGTCGAGTGCATCTTCACCTGGTACTGGCTTGCCGACCTTTGCGACCAAGAGAACATCCCGTTCGTGCTGGGCCACGCCCTCTACATGAAGGCGATCCACGGCGGCAAGGCCAAAAACGACCGCATCGATGCCCACAAGATCGCTGCGCTCCTCCGTGGAGGCATGCTGCCCCAGGCCTACGTCTATCCGAGAGAGATGCGGGCGACCCGGGATCTCCTGCGACGCCGGCTGTACCTGGTCCGCAAGCGGGGTCTCCTCCTCGCCCACATCCAGAACACGAATCACCAGTACAACCTCCCCGCGATCCCCGAGAAGCTCAACTACCCGTCGCATCGGATCGGATTCACCGATCGCTTCACCGATCCCTGCCTCCGCAAGAGCATGGAAGTCGATCTCGTCCTCATCGCCCAGCTCGAACGTCTCATCCGGGAGCTCGAGCTGTACGTCCTTCGGCAAGCAAGAGAGCACGACGCCGACACCTTCCTGCTGCTGCGCTCCATCGACGGGATCGGCAAGATCCTGGCCCTGACGATCCTGTACGAGATTCAGACCATCGACCGGTTCGAGAGGGTCCAGGACTTCGTCTCGTACGCCCGGCTGGTTCGATGCGCCAAGGAGTCGGCCGGGAAACGCAAAGGCACCTCGGGGAAGAAGATCGGTAACGTCCATCTGAAGTGGGCGTTCTCCGAAGCGGCCGTGCTGTTCCTGCGGAGCAATCCCGCAGGCCAGAAGTACCTCGAGCGCCTGACCCGGAAGCACGGGAAGGGCAAGGCACTCAGCATCCTGGCTCACAAGCTGGGTCGCGCCGCCTACTACGTAATGAAGCGGAGGAGGACCTTCGACCTGAGGAAATTCTTGGCCGCATGACGGAAGGGAGCGGGCGAGCCCGACGCCTGACTGGAGCCGTGGGGCCTCAGCCCGCATCGAGGATTGAGATCGTGCGGCGTCGACCGCGACCGATCCTCGTGGACACCGGCCTGGCAACCCCAGCGGTTGATTGGATGCCCGCTCCCGTTCCGACCAAGAGCTTGGTGCCCTGCCCCTCACCCGAGCCTGGAGCTAACGGACGCACACGACGTCGTTCTTTGATGAGGACGGTACGAGGGAACGAATGAGTTTCTAGGCGGCGGCGGCTTCGACCGCTGCAGCGCTGGTTCACGCCAGCGCCAGAGCCTCGATAGGTGTTTGGTGCAGCGCCCAGGTTCTGCACCGTTCGCGAAACGAAGACGGGGCACAGTGACAGGGGACCGTTCCGCGAACTACCGCGGTTCGTAAGGAGGCGTTTCAGTCTTGACGGGACGGGGCCTTATGAGTGTTAGACGTCAGCCTTCCTTCTTGGCTCGTTAGGTATCTGCGCTCCATGCCAGGCCGCAACTACCCAGATCACCTTTCCTTCTCGCCGATAAAAGAACCGATACGGAGGCACGACGACTTCGCGCAAAGGAAGATCAGGGAACTCGGGAATGAGCCTACCCGATTCCGGGTAGCGAAGAAGCCTCCGAAGCGCCTTCGCCGCCCTATTTCGGAATCTCAATGCCGCCCGCGGATCGTCTCTCTGGATGTAGGCGATCGCGGTGAGAAACTGAATCCGCCCCGAGGGCGTGAATCGCACCCTCACGGCTTCCCCCCGCCAAGCAGCGTATCGGCTTCCGCCAGGACGGCATCCAGCTCGAATCCCTTCCCTATCGCGATTTCCTGTTCACCCCGAGCGATGAGACGCAGCAACTGCCGCTCGTGCTCACCCCGTTCGTACTCCTCCATGCTCAGCAGAACCGCAGCTGCCCTGCCCCGCTGAGTGATCACGACCGGTTGTTTCGAGGCCTGTAGACGCTTGATCGCGGCCGCCGCGTCCTTTCGTAGGTCGGTGACTGGAATGATGTTCGGGACCTTAGGCATTCGTGTACCCTCCAGAGGTACGTCCAAAAATACATCCAAGTGCCCCTGTCGGTCAAGCAGCGCCCCATTCCTCTGGACGTCTAACGGCGGCCATGAGCTGCGGGACACGCTGGCGCGGGCCGTGCGGAAGCACGGACCGTGACGGCGTGGACCGACAGCTTGATGGCCATGTTAGCTGGCCTGTTCGTCTTTGGAAGAAGCCATCAGGTGTGCCTTCCGGAAGGCGCATAGTGCAGAGATTAGCTTTGCGCCAACTTTCCAATCGGTACGCTCGAAGGCGTGCCAGACACGGTTTACAAACACTCCGGCCTCGTCATTGTACAGGAAGATCTCGTAATTTACGTTGCCGTGTCGGAACTGCGCTCTCAGGTAGACGTCGCCCGCGCTGTGGCCGATCATGGTGTTCGAGGAAGGGTGCCGGGTGAAGGTGTTCCTGCGATTCCTCAAGCGCCTCGTCCGGCATGTGAAGCAGCGGATCTTCTTGATCGTCGATCGCCATCCGGTACACCGCGCTGCGAGTGTCCAGCGTTGGCTCCGCAAGCACGAAGCC